>JBAXJZ010000594.1:0-2661 GCA_037137595.1 Burkholderiales bacterium
CTCGGGCGGGCCGCTGGGCAATGCCCGCGGCGAGGTGATCGGCGTGAACACCGCGACCATCCGCTCGGCGCAGGGGCTGTGCTTCGCCGTCGCGTCCGACACCGCGAACCTCGTCGCCGGCTGGCTGATCCGGCACGGCCGCGTGCCGCGCGCGCGGCTCGGGCTGTCGGGGCAGGCGACGGTGCTGCCGCGCAAGGTCGGCCGGCACTTCGGGCTCGACGACGACACGGCGGTTCAGGTGGTGGCGCTCCAGCCGCAGGGCGCGGCCGAGCGCGGCGGGCTGCGCGTCGGCGACTGGATCGTCGGCATCGAGGGCCGGCGGGTGGCCGCCGTGTCGGACCTGCTGAAGGTGCTGGTGGGCGACGCGACGCCGCGGCGCGCGACGCTCGACGTGCTGCGCCAGGAGGGCCGCGCGGTGACGCGCCTGTCGGTCGAGCTCGACGTGCGGCCGGGCGGCTGAGGCCGCGCGCGGGGCGCCCCGGGAAGGCTGCGCGAGAAGGCGGCCCGAGAAGGCGGCGCGCCCGAGGTCGCGCGGCGATCGGCCCGCGCCCCGCGAGTCAGCGCGGCACGCGGTCCACCGTGCGGCGCGGTCGGTCGACGAACGCGCGGATCCCCGCCTTCGACTCGGGCGTGGCCGCGACGTTGCAGAAGTTCTCGACCGCGGTCGCCACGCCGTGGCGGTAGCCGCCGCCGGCGTCGATCTCGCGCAGGAAGGCTTCGCGCGCCATCCGCAGCACGCGTGGCGGCTTGGCCGCGAGCGTGCGGGCGAGCTCGTGCGCGGTCTCGAGCGTGGCGCCGGGTTCGGCGATGCGGCTCGCCAGCCCCAGTTCCCGCGCCTCCTCGGCGCCGAACGAGCGACCCGTGAACAGCAGGTCGAATGCACGGTGCTTGCCGACGATGCGCGGCAGGTGCGCGAAGTGGATGGCCGGGATCACGCCGACGTCGACCTCCGGGTAGCCGAGGTCGGCGTCGCGGTCGACCACGATCAGGTCGCAGGAGATCGCGAGCGTCATGCCGCCGCCGCGCGCGGTGCCCTAGACCGCCGCGATCGACGGCTTGCCGAGGCGGTGCTGGACGTCGGTGAAGCGGGTGTAGAGCCGCTCGAGCAGCGCGCGCACGCCGTCGCCGTCCTGCTCGGAGAAGGCCTTCAGGTCCAGGCCCGCGCAGAAGCGCTTCGGCACGGCGCTGCCCAGCACGACGGCGCGTGCCGACTCGTCGGCCGCCGCGCGCTCGAAGGCGGCGAGCAGCGCGTCGAGCATCGGCACCGTCAGCGCGTTGACCGGCGCGTGGTCGAGCAGGATCTCGGCCACGCCGTCGGCGACGTGGTAGCGGACGGGGCTGGGGCGGGCGGTGCTCATCGGGGTCTCCTCGCGGTCGGGTGCCGCCGATGGTGACACGCCGGGCGCGTGGCGCGCCCGGCCCGTTCCGCTGCGCCCGCCGCGGGTCAGCGCGCCGCGGCCTTCAGCTCCAGGCGACGGCGGTGCAGCACCGGCTCGGTGTAGCCCGAGGGCTGCTTCGTGCCCTCGAACACCAGGTCGCACGCGGCCTTGAAGGCCACGCCGTCGAACGACGGCGCCATCGGCACGTAGGCCGGGTCGCCCGCGTTCTGGCGATCGACCACCGCGGCCATCCGCTTCATCACGTCCATCACGCGCTCGCGGGTCACCACGCCGTGGTGCAGCCAGTTCGCGATGTGCTGCGACGAGATGCGGCAGGTCGCGCGGTCCTCCATCAGGCCCACGTCGTTGATGTCGGGCACCTTCGAGCAGCCCACGCCCTGGTCGACCCAGCGCACCACGTAGCCGAGGATGCCCTGCGCGTTGTTCGCGAGCTCGGCGTCCTTGTCGGCCTCGCTCCAGGACGGCGTTGCCGCCACCGGGATGCGCAGGATGTCGTCGACCTTCGCGCGGCGGCCGCCTTTGGCGATCTCGGCCTGGCGGGCCAGCACGTCGACCTGGTGGTAGTGCGTGGCGTGCAGGGTCGCCGCGGTGGGCGAGGGCACCCACGCGCAGTTCGCGCCGGCCTGCGGATGGCCGATCTTCTGCTGCAGCATCGCGGCCATCAGGTCCGGCATCGCCCACATGCCCTTGCCGATCTGAGCGCGGCCGGCCAGCCCGCAGGCGAGGCCGACGTCGACGTTCCACAGCTCGTAGGCCTGGATCCAGGCCTGCGACTTCATGTCGGCCTTGCGGACCATCGGGCCCGCTTCCATCGACGTGTGGATCTCGTCGCCGGTGCGGTCGAGGAAGCCGGTGTTGATGAAGGCGACGCGGTGGCGCGCCGCGCGGATGCACTCCTTCAGGTTCACCGTCGTGCGGCGCTCCTCGTCCATGATGCCGATCTTCACCGTGTACTGCGGCAGGCCGAGCGCCTTCTCCACGTGCGTGAAGATCTCGTCGGCGAAGGCCACTTCCTCGGGGCCGTGCATCTTGGGCTTCACGACGTAGACCGAGCCCTGCGTCGAGTTGCGCGAGCCCGAGGTCTTGCGCAGGTCGTGCATCGCGATGGCGACGGTGGCCATCGCGTCGATCAGACCCTCGTGCGCCTCGTTGCCGTCGCGGTCGAGCACGGCCGGGTTCGTCATCAGGTGACCGACGTTGCGGACCAGCATCAGCGAGCGGCCCTTGAGCGTCAGCGCCTTGCCGTCCGCGCCCGTGTAGG
>JBAXJZ010000595.1:0-2658 GCA_037137595.1 Burkholderiales bacterium
AGCGGATCCTGACCGCGCGCGTCTACGACGTCGCGCAGGAGACCCCGCTCGAGCGCGCGCCCGCCCTGTCGGAGCGCCTGTCGAACACCGTGCTGCTCAAGCGCGAGGACCTGCAGCCGGTCTTCTCGTTCAAGCTGCGCGGCGCCTACAACAAGATGTCGCGCCTGTCGCCCGAGCAGCTGTCGCGCGGCGTGATCGCGGCTTCGGCGGGCAACCACGCGCAGGGCGTCGCGCTGTCGGCCCAGCGGCTCGGCTGCCGCGCGGTGATCGTGATGCCGGTCACCACGCCGCAGGTGAAGATCGACGCGGTGCGCGGTCGCGGCGCCGAGGTGGTGCTGCACGGCGAGTCCTACAGCGACGCCGCGGCCCACGCGGTCGCGCTCCAGCAGCGCGAGGGACTGACCTTCGTCCATCCGTTCGACGACCCCGACGTCATCGCCGGCCAGGGCACGATCGGCATGGAGATCCTGCGCCAGAACCCGGGCCCGATCGACGCGATCTTCGTCGCGATCGGAGGCGGCGGCCTCGCGGCCGGCGTGGCCACCTACGTGAAGCAGCTGCGCCCCGAGGTCAAGGTGATCGGCGTGCAGACCACCGACTCCGACGCGATGGCCCGCTCGCTCGCGGCCGGGACGCGCATCGAGCTGCAGGACGTGGGCCTGTTCTCCGACGGCACCGCGGTCAAGAAGGTGGGCGAGGAGACCTTCAGGCTCTGCCGCGACCACCTCGACGAGGTGATCCTCGTCGACACCGACGCGGCCTGCGCGGCGATCAAGGACGTGTTCCTCGACACGCGCTCGATCCTCGAACCGGCGGGCGCGCTCGCGATCGCAGGCGCGAAGGCCTGGGTCGAACGCGAGTCGGCGGCGCGCGGGGAGCCGGTCGTCGGCCGCACGCTGGTGGCGATCGCCTGCGGCGCGAACATGAACTTCGACCGGCTGCGCTTCGTCTCCGAGCGCGCCGAGATCGGCGAGCAGCGCGAGGCGGTGTTCGCGGTGACCATCCCCGAGGAGCGCGGCAGCTTCCGCCGCTTCTGCTCGATGGTCGGCCCGCGCAACGTCACCGAGTTCAACTACCGGATCGCGGACTCGCGGGTGGCGCACGTCTTCGTCGGCGTCCAGGTCGCGAACCGCGACGAGGCCCGCGCGATCGCGTCGACCTTCGTCGCGAACGGCTTCGCGACGCTGGACCTCACCGACGACGAACTCGCGAAGCTGCACATCCGCCACCTGGTGGGCGGCCACTCGCCGCTCGCCGGCGACGAGCGCCTCTACCGCTTCGAGTTCCCCGAACGACCGGGCGCGCTGATGCGCTTCCTGACCAGCATGAGCCCGGAGTGGAACATCTCGCTGTTCCACTATCGGAATCACGGCGCCGACCACGGTCGGATCCTGGTCGGACTTCAGGTGCCTCGCGGGGACGACGGCGCGCTCGACGCGTTCCTCGCGACCCTCGGCTATCCGTACGTCGACGAGAGCCGGCACCCGGCCTATCGGCTGTTCCTCGCGGCCGGCGGCGAGTCGGCCTGAGGCGGGGGCGTCGTCTGCATCGGATGCACGCGCGCCGCGCGCCCCCGCGCGCCACCCGTGATGCCGTACGCGCCGCGTTGACGACATTTCACACGATCACGGGCAGATTCGCCCGTCCGGCCGGGCGGTCGACCGTTTCCGGAAGGTAAACTCGTGAGTTCACTCAACGGAACCCCGTTACTTGCCCCACGAGATGCGGATCGCGATCATCGACGACGATTCGACGCTTGCCTCGAGCGTGTCGGCGGCCCTGGCACGCAATGGATGGGCCTGCCGGTGCCATCCCGACGGCCGTTCGTTCATCGCCACGATGCACCGCGAGAGCTACGACGCCTACATCGTCGACTGGGGTCTGCCCGACATGTCCGGCCTGGACGTGCTGCGGGCGATCCGCTCGCGGGTGCCGGTGACCGTGCCGGTGCTGTTCCTCACGGCGCGCGACGGCGAGCAGGACGTGATCGAGGCCCTCGAGGCGGGCGCCGACGACTTCGTCGTCAAGCCGGCCCGGCTCGGCGAGCTGCAGGCGCGGCTGCGGGCGCTCTGGCGCCGCAACACCCGGTTCCCCGACACCCCCGACACCTACGAGTACGACCGCTTTCGCTTCGAGCTGAAGACGCAGCGCGCGTGGATCGAGGGCGCCCCGGTCGACCTGACCCAGAAGGAATTCCTGCTCGCGGTGCTGCTGCTGCGCAACCTCGGCAAGCCGCTGTCGCGCGGCCACATCCGCGAGGTCGTCTGGGGCCGCGACAGCGAGATCCCGTCGCGGACGATGGACACGCACGTGTCGCGCGTACGGACCAAGCTCGGGTTGCGGCCGGAGCGCCAGTACCTGCTCGCCCCGGTCTACAGCTACGGATACCGGCTCGAGCACCTCGTGCCGACCGGCGCACAGACGGCCCCGGTCGCCGACGCCGGCGGCTGAACCGACTCTGGTGATGCGCTCGACGATCGCGGCGAGCCGATCCGCCCGGCGACTCGCGGCCGTCGCCGCCGCGGTCGCCATCGCGCTGCTCGCGCCGCCCCCGCCCGTCGCGCTCGCCCAGGCACGGACCCTGCCGGACGGCGCCGTCACGTATCGCGTGGCGCCGGGCGACACGCTGATCGGCCTGGGCGAGCGGCTGCTCGATCC
>JBAXJZ010000596.1:0-2657 GCA_037137595.1 Burkholderiales bacterium
GCCATGGACATCCTGGTGGAGCTGCACGGCAATATGTGGCCGATGGATTCCATCCGCTTCGGCAAGCGCATCGCCCACACCCTGCCCTTCGACGATCCGGAGAAGAAAAAACGCACGGCCATCGGGCGAGGCTGAGACCAGGGTCCTGCCGAGGAGGGCGGGGCTGGTCTCCATCAACCATGGCCTGCAGTGGGCGTTGTCCGAGGCACGGAACGCCGGGCGATCGCCCGGCGGGTGCGGCACCGTCGGCTATCAGGTCCGATGCCGGTGGCGCCCGGCAGGCACCCCTGCCCCGCGTCGGAGGCCAAAAGGCAGTGCATCTGCCCGAGGGAAGCAGCGACCGGCGCTCAAGCGTCGGGGGGCCGGTGGGGAGCCGTCATTCCGCGCGGCGTTCACCCTGCTGCAGGGTCCACAGGGCCGCCTCCATCCGGCTCTTGAGATGGAGCTTCCGCAGCAGGTTCTTGATGTGGACCTTCACGGTCGCGTCGCTGATCCCCAGGGCACGACCGATCTCCTTGTTGCTCAGACCCACTGCGATGTGCTCGAGGATCTCCCTCTCCCGCTCGGTCAGTTCCTGCAGGTGCGGCGCGGGCGCCACGGGCTCGCGCAGGGCGTGGGCGAGTGCATTGGCGACGCCGTCCGCCAGCACGATGTTTCCCCGGGCGGCGCTCTTCAATCGGGCGCACAGATCCTCGGGTTCCAGATCCTTGAGCAGGTATCCGTCCGCCCCCGCCCGCAGGGCCTCCACCACGTCGCGTTCCTCGTCCGAGACGCTGAGCACCACGCAACAGGACCGCACCCGGGCCGCCTTCAGGGCGCGCAGAGTGTCGAGCCCCCCCATTCCCTTCATGTTGAGATCCACCAGGATCATGTCGGGCTGCAGCTTCAGGGCCAGCTTCAGACCCTCCTCGCCGGAGCCGGCCTCGCCCGCGACCGAAAGCTCGGGGTCGGCCTCGATGAGCTGTACGACGCCCCGGCGGAACAGCGCGTGGTCATCGATCAGGAGAACGGTGGTTGTCATGTCAGAAGCCCCTGGCCGCGCGCTCCGGGGCGGCCGATTCCGGTGTGAAGGTGAGCATCACGCGCGTGCCACCCCCGGCGCGCGCATCGACGCCGAGCGCCCCGCCTAGGGAGGCAGCGCGCTCGCCCATGATGACGAGGCCGTAGTGCGCGAGCTGATCCGGATCCGGCGCGAAGCCGCGCCCGTCGTCGTCGATGACCGCCGTCACCAGGCCGTCCTGCACATGGGACAGCGCGACGGTGACCGTGTGGGCGTTGGCGTGGCGCACGATGTTGGAGAGCGCTTCCCTGATGACCTGCAGGAGGTGGAATTCCTCGTTCACCGTGAGGCGACAGTCCGCCAGCCGGTCGTCCAGTTCGATGGCGAGACCGCCCTTGAGGCTGAATTCCTCCACAGCCTCCTCCAGCGCCTGCCCGAGACCGCGCGTTCCCATGCGCACGCGGAATGCGGCGATCAGTTCCTTCACCTGCCGGTAGGCGCTCGAGACGCCCTGCCGCAACTGGGCGGCAGTCTGCACGGCACCGTCCGCCCCCGGGGTCTGCCGCAGGCTCACCTGCAGCTGGGCCACCTGGATCTTGAGGAATGCGAGGGACTGGGCCAGGGAATCGTGCAGTTCCCTGGCAATCGCCGCCCGCTCTTCCAGCAGCGCACCGCGACTTTCCTCCCGGCCGCGGCTCACCTCCGACAAGGCGAGCGACATGAGCATCGCGGCGATGCGCGTCACCCGGACCTGCTCGGCTCCGAAGCGGAAGGCCTCGGGCGCCTGGAGCGCGAGCAGGGCCACGGTTTCCTCCTCCCTCCGCAGGGGCACCGTCAGACAGCGCACGGGGCGACCGTCCGCAGCCCGGTGCACCCGGACGACGGTGGAGGAATCCACCGACTCGGCGCGATCCTCGGCCAGGGCAACGGGAACCGTACCGGTGGCCAGCAGCGCCTCGCACCGGAGAGCACCGCGTGCCCGAGGGGACAGGCGCAACGCGGCGCTCTCCACACCGAGCGTCGCGGCGAGACTCTGGAGCGCCTTTTGCAACGCAAACCCGGAGGGCGGCGCAGCCGTCAGGAGATCAGCGAGTTGCACAATGCAGCCGAGGTGCTCTTCGAGATCCGTACCCGGACGGGGCGATGGGGCGCTCGCGAGGGGGTGGGATGGATGCTCGCCGAGCATGCGAACCAGGCGATCGACCTCGTCGAAGGCCTGGTCGTCCGGGACATCGGGCCGAATCCGGTCGGCGCGGCGCACCAGCGCGGACCACGCGATGGCCATCATGGCTCCATTCACGAGCAGAAGCACGGCCAGGGCACCTGCCGCGGCGGGCCCGCCCGACGTCCGCGACGCGAGCACGGCGCCGCAAAGCACCGAGATCACCCCGAAGACACAGAGAGCGGAGAACAATCGGTGACGCCGCCGCGGGCGCATCGGGACGGCAGGTGGCGATGATGCGGGCGTGGCTACGGCTCGCGTGGCCACTCGGCCTCCTCGGAACGGCGACCCTGGCGCTCGCCTTCGGCGGACAGGAGGGCCTCGCTGTGGCCCTGCTGGCTGCCGCGGCAGTCCTGACGGTCGGGTGGTACGCGCTGGGGCAGCCTCTCATTACCCCGTCCCCGACACCTGCCGCGGACCACCCGGATGGGTCCT
>JBAXJZ010000597.1:0-2656 GCA_037137595.1 Burkholderiales bacterium
CGCAGGCCGCGCGCGACGCCGAGGCGGCGCGCCGCGTCGAGCCGACGGCGCCCGTCGCCCCCATCGCGCCGGCCGCCCCCCCCGTCCCTGCCGCGCCCGCGTCGGTCGAGCTCGTCCCGGCGCCCATGGCCGACCGCAAGCCCTGGCTCGCGAGGCTGAAGCAGGGACTGTCGCGCACCAGCTCCAACCTCGCGGGCCTGTTCGTCGGCGTGAAGGTCGACGAGGCGCTGTTCGAGGAGCTCGAGGCCGCGCTGCTCACCAGCGACACCGGCGTCGAGACCACGACGTGGCTGCTCGAGCGGCTGCGCGAGCGCGTGAGGCGGGACCGGATCACCGACGCGATGCAGGTGAAGGCGGCGCTGCGCGCGCTGCTCGTGGAGCTCCTCGCGCCGCTCGAGCGCCCGATCGACATCGACCGCGCCGAGCCGCTGGTGATGATGATCGCGGGCGTCAACGGCGCCGGGAAGACCACCTCGATCGGCAAGCTCGCGAAGCACCTGCGCGGCGAGGGCAAGACCGTGCTGCTGGCCGCCGGCGACACCTTCCGCGCAGCCGCGCGCGAGCAGCTCGCGCAATGGGGCAGCCGCAACGACGTCGACGTGATCGCGCAGGCCGGCGGCGACCCGGCCGCGGTGGCCTTCGACGCGGTCTCGGCCGGCATCGCGCGCCGCAGCGGCGTGGTGATGGTCGACACCGCCGGCAGACTGCCCACGCAGAACCACCTGATGGACGAGCTGCGCAAGGTGCGCCGGGTGATCGGCAAGGCGATGGCCGACGCGCCGCACGAGGTGCTGCTCGTGCTCGACGGCAACACCGGGCAGAACATGCTCGCGCAGGTGAAGGCCTTCGACGAGGCGGTGCAGCTCACCGGCCTCGTGGTCACCAAGCTCGACGGCACCGCCAAGGGCGGCGCGCTCGCCGCGCTCGCGCACACGCGGCGCGACCGGCCCGTGCCGGTCTACTTCATCGGCGTGGGCGAAGGCATCGACGACCTGCAGGCGTTCTCGGCCGACGAGTTCGCCGGGGCGCTCGTCGGCTGAGCCGACCTCCCCCGCCGCTCACGTCCGGGCATCGGGGCCGCAGGAGGACGACACATGGACATCGAGCACGCCGCCGACACGCTGTGGGCCGGCATCCGCCGCGGCGAGCACATGCCCGCCGACTGGTTCGGCCGTCTCTCGCTCGCCGAGGGCTACGCGGTGAACCTCGCGATCCTTCGGCGGCGCATCGCCGACGGCGACGCGCAGGCCGGCTGGAAGGTCGGCCTCACCGCCGACGCGATGCGCGCGCAGTGGGGCATCCCCGAGCCCTGCTTCGGCGTGCTGCTGCGCTCGGGCCATCGGCCGAGCGGCCATCGCTTCGTCTTCGACGCGCTGATCGCCCCGGGCATCGAGAACGAGCTGTGCGCGACGATCGGCGAGACGCTGCGCGGCCCGGGCCTGGGCGCGGCCGACGCCGCGCGCGCGGTCGCCTCGATCGCGCCCGCGCTCGAGGTGGTCGAGGTGCGCGGCGACTTCTCGCGCGACCTGCCGCTCGCGATGGCGGACAACGCGCAGCAGAAGGCCTTCGTGACCGGCGGCGAGACGCGCTTCGACGCGGCCGTGGCGCTGGAGCGCGCGACGGTGACCGTGTCCTTCGGCGAGGCGGTGCGCGACCGCGCGTCCGGCGCCGAGGTGATGGGCTCGCCGCTGAACTCGATCGCCTGGCTGGCGAACAAGCTCGCCGAGTTCGACCTGGCGCTCGAGGCCGGCATGCGGGTGATGTCGGGCAGCTTCACGAAGCAGTACCGCGTCGCGCGCGGCGACGTGGTGCGGGCCGCGTTCGAGCCCTTCGGCGAGGTCCGCGCGGACTTCGCCTGAGGCCGCCCGCCGTCGCTAGACGATCAGCGCGCGGCGCACCGACCAGGCGTACATCGGCGGCGCGATCGGGTCGTTGGCGAAATGGCCCCAGGGCTCGGCGCCGAGGCGTTCGACGAACGCCTTGAACGCGACCCGCTGGGTGCGCTGGACGGGCGAGACGAACAGCACCCGCGTGACGCCGTGGCGCCGGTGCAGCCAGCGGAACAGCGCGCGCGCCACCGCCATGCCGAGGCCGCAGCGCCGGTACGGTCCGGCGATCGTGTACTGCGCGATCTCGGCGGTCTTCTCGCCGTCGTGGGCGATCGAGATCGAGCCGCCCTTCACCATGGCGATCACCTCGTTCGCGACCCGCACCTCGACCGAGAACCGGGTGCGTCCGTCGCGACCCACGCGCACGTCGTCGGCGCCGATCGAGGCGGCGATGTAGAAGTCGGGGTTGTCGCGGAAGCGCTCGGCGACCTCGCGCGGCGTCAGCGCCTCGGCCGTCCCGCCGGCGGACTGCGCCGAGGGGGCGGCGGCCGCGGCGGAACGCCAGGGCAGCGGGCGACGCAGCGCATCCAGCCACCGGGCCATGGTCGAGGAGGGAGAGCGCGCGGACATCGTGGAACCGGTAGCGGACAGGGGCGAGGGGACTGCGGAACGAGCGACGAGCTTAGCCCCGCGCGCGACCCCCGCCATGGCCGCGGCGCGGCGCGCGGACGGACGCGGCCGACGGACGGTCGATGCCGCGCCGGAGCCGCCGCGACCGTCGCGGCGGTCGTGGTCGGCCCGACGCGCGCCGCGCTCAGCCGCCGAAG
>JBAXJZ010000598.1:0-2642 GCA_037137595.1 Burkholderiales bacterium
ACCTCGACGCCCGGCTTGAAGTAGGCCCGGCTGATCTCCTTGAACGGCAGGAAGCCGTGGCGCTCCTCGCCGTAGTTGACGAAGCAGGCCTCGAGGCTGGGCTCGACCCGGGTGACGACACCCTTGTAGATGTTGCTCTTGCGGGATTCGTGTCCGGCGGACTCGATGTCGATGTCGATCAGCTTCTGGCCATCGACGATCGCGACGCGCAGCTCTTCCGAGTGCGTCGCGTTGAACAGCATGCGTTTCATCCAATATCTCCGACTCGCGCATCCGGCGTGGTGCGCGGGGCCAGCGGATCAACGCACGAATGCCGGTCTAACGCCTGGAGCGTGTCCGGCCAAAACGCCTGCTGCCCGGGCGGCGCGTGCGCGGCCCGGGTCCCTCGGGGGACCGGCGGCTCCGTGTGCTCACGTTGTTCGCTGCATGGGCGGTTGGATGGGCGAGGGGCCTGGGCGGCGGGCGTCGGCGCTCTTGGCGTCCGGCCGGGCCGGGCTGGCCTCGGGGTTCGTTTTGTCGATTCTTGCGTGTGGTCCGCGCGCCGAACCATTCGGCGCCGCGCTTGCATTCGTCCGCTGTGCGGCCCGGGGCGGTCCCGGACGTCCGGCGCCGCTACAATGCGGCCGGACGACCCACCGGAACCGAGGGCCTCGCAGCGGGGCAAAGTATAGCAAGATGAATGCCTTAGCCGCAAAACCTGAGGTTCGGTCTGCGACGCCCGACCGCTCTTCGCCCGACGTGCGGTGGGTGACGATCGACGAGGCGCACGCGGGGCAGCGCCTGGACAACTTCCTGCTCGGCCAGCTGAAGGGGGTCCCCAAGAGCCACGTCTACCGGATCGTCCGCAGCGGCGAGGTCAGGGTCGACAAGGGTCGCGCCTCGCCCGAGCAGCGGCTGGAGCACGGGCAGGTCGTCCGGATCCCGCCGGTGCGCACCGCCGAGCCGGACGCGCCGGTGCCGGTCCGGCCGCAGGAGTTCCCGATCCTGTTCGAGGACGACGCGCTGCTGGCGATCGACAAGCCCTCGGGGGTCGCGGTCCACGGCGGCAGCGGCGTGAGCTTCGGCGTCATCGAGCAGCTCCGGGCGGCCCGGCCGGACGCCCGGTTCCTCGAGCTGGTCCACCGGATCGACCGCGAGACCTCCGGGGTGCTGCTGATCGCACGCAAGCGGTCGGCGCTCACCGCGCTGCACGACGCGATGCGCCGTGGGCACGTGAAGAAGCGCTACCTGGCGATCGCCCGGGGGGACTGGTCGGGCCCGCAGCGCGCGCTGCGCTTCCCGCTCCACAAGTACACCACGCCCGAGGGCGAGAAGCGGGTGGTGGTCCGGGACGGCGGTCAGGCCTCCGGGACGAAGGTCCGGGCGCGGCAGCGGCTGGTCCACCCCCGCCACGGTCCGTGCACGCTCGTGGAGTGCGACCTGGAGACCGGCCGCACCCACCAGATCCGGGTCCACCTGGCCCACGTCGGGCATCCGCTGCTGGGCGACGAGAAGTACGGCGACTTCGAGCTCAACCGGCTGCTCGAGAAGGACGGGCACAAGCGGATGTTCCTGCACGCCTGGCAGATCGCCTTCCGGCACCCGGCCGAGGCCTCGCGCGAGGTCCGGATCGAGGCGCCGATGCCGCCCGCCTTCGACCGCTTCGTGGAGGCCTGCCGTGCGGCGGTTTGACCTCGTCGTCTGGGACTGGGACGGCACGATCGTCGACTCCACCTCGGCGATCTCCGACGCGATCATCGGCGCGGCGGTCGACCTCGGCCTGCCGGCGCCCAGCGAGCGCGACGCCCGCTGGGTGATCGGGATGGGGCTGCTGGAGGCGATCCACCACGCGGTGCCGACGATCCGCCGCGAGCAGATGCCGGCCTTCGTGGAGCGCTACCGGGTCCACTACCTGCGCCGCGACGCCGAGCTGCGGACCTTCGACGGGATCCCCGAGCTGCTGCGCGGCCTGGACGCGGCGGGGGTGCCGCTGGCGGTCGCGACCGGCAAGTCCCGCGTCGGGCTGAACCGCGCGCTCGCCCAGACCGGCCTGGGGCCGCGCTTCGCCGCGACGCGGTGCGCCGACGAAGGCGCGCCCAAGCCGGACCCCTGGATGCTGCGCGACCTCGGCGAGACCCTGATGACCCCGACCTCGAGGATGGTGATGATCGGCGACACGACCCACGACGTGGGCATGGCGCAGGCGGCCGGCGCCGCCAGCGTCGCGGTGCTGTACGGCGCCCACGAGCCCGACAGCCTGACGGCGAGCCGGCCGGACGCGCTGGTCGGATCGGTGGGCGAACTCGCCGACTGGCTCGCCGAGGCCTGCGCCGTCGAGCGCTCGCTGCTCGGTCCGTCGGGCGCGCTGCGATGAGCGCGGGCGACGGCGGGATCGGCGGGAAGGACGCTTCGCCGACGGCCGGGCCGGGCGCCTCGGGCGGGCAGGGGGCGACGGCCGCCTGGTCGCGGGTCTGCGAAGCCGGCGCGCTCGCCGAGCGCGGCGACGGCGTGCGCTTCGACCTCGCCGCGCGCGGCGGGCCGGTGCCGGCCTTCGTGCTGCGCATCGACGGACGGCCCACCGCCTACCTGAACCAGTGTGCGCACGTCCCGGTCGAACTCGACTGGAACCCCGGCCGATTCCTCGATGACACCGGCACGGTCAT
>JBAXJZ010000599.1:0-2638 GCA_037137595.1 Burkholderiales bacterium
AGCATGTTGGCGTACTGCTGGCTGCCCTCGCCCTTGGTGTGGATGCCGTCCGCGTAGAACCAGTCGCGGTGACCCTGGGCGAAGACCTGCCAGTCAGCGACGCGGACGTTGCCGCCGGCGAACTTCTTGGCCGCGATCTTGATCGTGTTGGTGGCCTGCGGAATCCACGAGCGGTCGGCCTTCGGCGTCACGAGGATCACGCGCGAGCGGTCCTTGAGCAGGGTGAGGGTGTCCATCAGCTGGCCGAGGTCGATCGTGCCGTTGGTGCCGGTGTGGATCACCACGACGTCGCCGAGCTTGCCCGCGGCACGGCGGTCCTTGATGCGCTGGAAGACCTCCCACGACTGCCGGCTGACGACGGCGTCGACCTTGGACTTCGGGATGGTCGCCACGACGGCGTCGCGCGCCGCGAGGAGCACGGAGTCGCCGACGGCGGTGACGCTGAGGCCGTAGGCGTCCTGCCCGGCCTTGAGCACGGGCGGGCCCGGCGGCTTCGCCGGCTGGGTCGGCGCCCCGGTGCCGGTGCCCGATACGGACGGCGTCGGCGCGGCCGACGTCGGCGTGAGGTCCTCGTCGCCGACACCCTGGACGCCGCCGAGGGCGTCCTCGAGCGTGGGCTCCTGCGCGTGGGCGAGCCCGAACCCGAGCGCGACCACGACCGCGATCGAGGTGACCGCGGCGGTGGCGGCGCGGCCGGCGAACGCGAAGCCGCCGACCTCCTTCCACCGCGCCCAGGCACGCCCGATGGCGCCGTGGCGGATGGGCGTCTCCACGAAGCGGTACGACAGCTCGGCGAGCACGAGGGTGAGGGTGAGACGCAGGGCCTGCACGCCGAGGCCGTCGGCGTCGAGGTCGATGCCCGGCCGCAGCAGCATGAACACCGGCCAGTGCCACAGGTAGATGCCGTAGGACCGCTCGCCGATCCAGCGCAGCGGCTGCATCGACATCAGGCCTGCGAAGGCGGACGCCGTCACCGCGGCGCTGGCCACGAAGACTGCCGTGATCACGCCGATCACCAGGAACCCGCCGCGGTAGAGAAGCGGGGAGTCCGAGGCGACGAACCAGAAGATCGCGAACAGCGCCAGCAGCGACGCGAAGCCCGATGCCGTGACCGTGCGGATGCCGCGGCTGGTGAGCGAGGCCGCAAGGCGGCCCGGGCGCCACACGGTGGCGAGGGCCGCGCCGACGAGCAGGGTCATCGCGTGGGTGTCCGAGCCGAAGTAGACCCGGCTCGGATCGGCAGCGGCCGGCATGCCCTGCGCGATCGAGATCCAGGCCATCACCGCGGTCGAGACGAGCGCCCCGACGATCGCGCCGACCCGGACACCGCGCGTACGTCCGACCTTCCACAGCAGCCAGCACAGCACCGGCCACACGAAGTAGAACTGCTCCTCCACCGCGAGGGACCACAGGTGCTGCAGCATCGGCGGGCGGCCCGTGGCCTCGAAGTAGGACTGGCCGTGGATCACGTACCACCAGTTGGTCACGTAGAAGAACGCCGCGGTCGCGTCCTCCCTGACCCGCTGGGCGGCGTCCTGCGCGATCGTCATCGCCGCGATCGAGGTCGCCACCAGCACGAGGTACAGCGCCGGGAGCAGGCGCCGGGCACGGCGGATGTAGAAGCGCTTGAAGTCGACCTTGTCGCTCGCGTCGAGCTCGGCCAGCAGCAGCGAGGTGATCAGGAAGCCCGACAGTGTGAAGAACACGTCGACGCCGAGGAACCCGCCCGGCAACCAGCTCTCGTCCATGTGGAACACCACGACCGCGAGCACCGCGATCGCACGCACCCCGTCCAGCCCAGGCATGTGCACCCAGGCGGACGAACGGTGGCGCCCGGGTGCGGGTGCCGCCGGGGCGGTGTCGGTCATGGGCGGTCCTGGGAAGGTCGTGAGCGGATCTCAAGGGTACGACGACGAGACGGTGCACCCGACCAAGCGGAGGCCGCCGCGCCGGTCCCGCTCGGACGCCTCAGGTGGCGAGCAGGATCCCGATCACGCCCCACGCATTGTTGAACGCGTGGGCGATCACGCTGGCTCCGACTCGGCCGGTGCGAGCTCGCAGCAGCGAGAGCACCAGACCGATCGTGAGCAGCACGCCGATGCGCACGCCCTCGAAGTGGATGAGGGCGAACAGCAGGGCCGAGAAGATGGTCGCGAGCGGCACCGCGGGCAGGCCACGGGCCGCGGTCCAGCGGGCGATGGCCGCGAAGGCCAGCCCGCGGAAGGCGAGCTCCTCGCACAGCGGGGCCCCGACGAGCGCGGCGAGGCAGAACGCGTAGACGACCCAGCGCGGCACGTCGGCGTTCACGACGGCGTCACCCGCGGCGGAGCCGAAGTCCCCGGCGATGAGCCGGGTGACCCAGGCGGCGACGCTGCCGAGCACGAGGCAGGCGACGCCACCGCCGATGCCCCAGGCCAGGTCGATCGGTCGGAAGGTGAACCCGAGGTCGATACGGACACCGTTGCCCTGGAGCTTCGTGGTCACCCACGGCCACAGGCCGAAGCCGACCCAGGGCAGCACGGCGCTGCCGAGGAGCACGAGGGCGCCGTCCCTCGGGGCGCCGGCGGCAAGCACGCCGCCCAGCACGAGGACCGGGACGAGCAGGGCGAGCAGCACTGAGATGGCGACGTCGGGCAGG
>JBAXJZ010000600.1:0-2636 GCA_037137595.1 Burkholderiales bacterium
CATCGCGTCGATGTCGATCGGCTTGGTCAGGTAGCCGTCGCAGCCGACCTCGGAGATCTCCTTGTCGAAGCCGCGCAGCGCGTGCGCCGTGAACGCGTAGATCGGGATCCGCACGCCCGCGGCGCGCAGCCGGCGAGTCGCGGTGAAGCCGTCCATGCCGGGCATCTGCATGTCCATCAGGATCATGTCGGGCAGGCGCTCGAAGACCGAGTCGAGCGCCGCCTGGCCGGAATCGGCCTGCACGACGACCAGGCCGCAGTCCTGCAGCGCGAGCGCCACCAGCTCGCGGTTCTCGGACGAATCGTCGACGACCAGCAGGCGGCGCGGCGGGAAGCGCCATGCGCTCGCGGCGACCTGCTCGGTGACGGCGCCGTCGGCCATCGCCTGCGCGGGCTCGAGCATCGGGACGCCGTCGACCGAACCCGGATCGATCGTGACGATGAAGGTGCTGCCCTTGCCCGGCTCGGACTCGACGACGATGTCGCCGCCCATCGCGCGGGCGAACTTGCGGCTGATCGACAGGCCCAGGCCGGTGCCGCCGAAGCGGCGCGCGGTCGAGGATTCGGCCTGCACGAAGGGTTCGAAGATCGCGCCGAGCTTGTCGGCCGGGATGCCGATGCCCGAGTCGCGGACCGCGATCCGCAGCGCAGCCGGGCGGTCGCCACGCGCGGCGATCCAGCGCTCGGCGACGACGACCTCGCCGGTGCTGGTGAACTTGATCGCGTTGCCGACGAGGTTGGTGATGACCTGGCGCAGGCGCGACGGGTCACCCTGGATCGACGCCGGCACCGGCCCCTCGACCTCGCGGCGCAGGCCGATGCCCTTCTCGTTCGCCTTCACCGACAGCGCGTCGATCACCTCGGCGATCACGCGGTGCGGCGCGCAGTCGATCCGCTCGACCTCGAGCTGGCCGGCCTCGACCTTCGACAGGTCGAGGATGTCGTTGATCAGCGAGAGCAGGTGCGTGCCGTTCGCGTGGACCGTGTCGAGGTGGCGGCGCGCCTGCGTCGCGTCCTTCACCCGACCCCGGCGCAGCATCTCGGTGAAGCCGATGATCGCGTTCATCGGGGTGCGGATCTCGTGGCTCATGTTGGCCAGGAAGTCCGACTTCGCGCGGTTCGCCTGCTCGGCGCGATCGGTCGCCTCTCGCAGCTGGACCTCCTTGCGCTGCAGCTCGGTGATGTCGTCGAGGCTGACCAGCACGCCGGCGGGCGGCGTGTTCTCGTCGGCGCCCACCGGCGCGCAGTTCGCGAGGAAGCTGCGGCGCTCGCCGTCGGCGGCGACCAGCGAGACCGGCTGCAGCTTCAGCGTGCGGCGCTCGGCGAGCGCACGCGCCCAGGGCAGCGCGGCGGCGTCGAGCGGGCGGCCGCCGGCATCGAGCCAGCCGATCTCGGCGGCGGGCCGGCCGGCCACCTCGTCGGCCGCGCGGCCGAGCAGCTCGGCGAGCGCGGCGTTGGCCAGCACCACGCCGCCGTCGGCGTCGACCAGCATCAGGCCCTCGGCGAGCGTGTCGAGCGCGTTGCGAACGCGATCGGGCACGGCGCGGGACGGGTCGAGCTGCTTGAGCATCCGGCCGAGGTAGAACCAGAAGCCGCCGAAGCACGACAGCAGGATCAGCGCGAGCGCCTGGTTGTGGCCGTCGGCGATCTGCGCCGCGAGGCCCGTGGGCACGGGCTCGAACGCGACCTCGAGGCGGCCCCAGCGGCTGCCGCCGGAGAACAGGGGCACGGCGAGCTCGGACGGCGTCGCGTGGACCGTGTCGCCGATCTGGGTCCAGGTCGACTCGTGCGGGCCGGCCGAGACGACCAGCGAGCCGTCCTCGCGACGGACCGCGGCCGAACGCATCGACGGGTTGCGCTCGAGCACGAAGGCGAGCAGGTCGGAGACCGCCTCGTCGTGGCCGGTGGCGAGCGCGCCCATGCTGCCGGCGGCCACCGACTCGACCAGCGACACGCGCGCGTCGAGCCGCAGCCGCGCGGCGTCGGGCACCAGTCCGAACAGCGACGAGGTGGCTACGCAGTAGGCGCTGAACACCATGCCGACGAGGCCCGCGGTCATCAGCAGCCGGCCGTTCGACAGCCAGCGCAGCCCGCGGATCCGCGACAGCGCCTGCAGGCGACGGGAGGCCGCCTCGAGCCGTCGGTCGACGGCGGCGCCGGCGCGCGCGAGACCTTCGGCGCCCGCCGGCCGCTCGCGGCGGGGGGACGCGGCGGCGCCGCGCGCGTTGCCCGAGGCGGGCGACGTGCGGCGGGACGCCGGTGCGGCCTTCACGCGCATGCGGCCCCCTTCATGGGGGCGAGGGACGACCGAACGGATCGGGACACGCTCATTCGACCTGTAGCCCGACACAGCGACGGCGCGAGCTTGAGCGAATCGATACTCGGTCGCACGGGCCGCCTGTCCGGTCCGCAGGGGTGTGCGAGGGGCCCACAGTGCCGCACCGAGAGGTCGCGACGGTCATTTCGATCAGGCGGGCTCGACCTGCGGGGCGGGGGGGACCGGTGCATCGGGCGCGCCCTCCGCGCGCTCGGCGGCGCGTGCGAGCAGGCCGCGCAGCGAGTCGTCCTCGCCCTCGTCGTCGCGGCCCCGCGCGTCCGTGCGCGCCAGCACCGGCAGCGGGTCGATCGACCGCCACG
>JBAXJZ010000601.1:0-2632 GCA_037137595.1 Burkholderiales bacterium
CGGAAGATCAGCATGGTCGCTCCCTCGGTGCGGCGTCCGCGCGCCGCGGTCGTTCAGCGCTGCGGCATGTCCGCCGTCGAGTACCCGAGGCTCACCGCGGCATCCTCGGGGATCGCCGGCATCGTCGCGTTCCAGGCCTCCCAGTCGGCGCGCATCGCGGCCAGCCGATCCGGCTCGCGCTTCGCGAGGTTCGCGCGCTCGCGCTCGTCCTTCGAGAGGTCGAACAGGAAGTCGACGCCGTCCACCCGCAGGTACTTCCACGGTCCGTCGCGCAGCGCGCGCTGCTGGCGGTGCTTCATCCGCCAGTGCAGCGGGCGCGCGAACCCGGACGACGGGTCGCGCAGCACCGGCAGCAGCGACACGCCGTCGAGCGGGTAGTCCGGATGCGCGGCGACGCCGGCCGCCGCGAGCATCGTCGCGGACCAGTCCATCGTCATGCAGGTCTGCGCGGTGACCGAGCCGGCGGGGATGGTCGACGGCCACTGCGCGATCCAGGGCACGCGGATGCCGCCCTCGGTGAGGTCCATCTTGCCGCCCACCAGCGGCCAGTTGTCGGAGAAGCGCTCGCCGCCGTTGTCGCTGGTGAAGACGACCAGCGTGTCGCGCTCCCGGCCCAGGCGGCGCAACGCGGCCATCAGCCGGCCGATGCCCTCGTCCATCTGCCGGATCATCCGCCGGTAGGTGTCGACGCTGCCGCCGTCGAGGTGGAAGAGGTTGTCCTTCACCTGCGGCGCGAGGCCGCGGTCGTCGCGGGTCTCCCAGGGCCAGTGCGGCGCGGTGTAGTGCAGCGACAGCAGGAAGGGCACGTCGGGCGTGCCCGCGGCGCGTTCGACCACGTCGATCGCGCGGGCCGACAGCAGGTCGGTCAGGTAGCCGTCGGCGGGCGACAGCGACTCGCCCTCCCACAGGTCGTGCTGGCCGCGCGAGTCGCAGTGGGTGAAGTAGTCGACGCCGCCGGCCATCGGGCCGAAGTACTCGTCGTAGCCGGACTTCAGCGGACCGAAGTGCGGCGGATGGCCGAGGTGCCACTTGCCGACCAGCGCGGTCCGGTAGCCGGCCGCCTTCAGCAGCGAGGGCAGCGTGGGATGCGAGGGCGGCAGCCCGATGTGCGGCTTGCCGCGGTCCGCGCTGCGGATCGGCTCCTCGGCCGCGCCGCGCAGCCGGTACTGGTAGCGCGCGGTGATCATCCCGAAGCGCGTCGGCGAGCAGACCGGCGAGTTCGAGTAGCCCTGCGTGAAGCGGATGCCGGCGGCGGCGATCGCGTCGAGCTCGGGCGAGACCGCACCGAACGAGGCGGGCCGTCCGCCGTAGCAGCCGAGGTCGGCGTAGCCGAGGTCGTCGGCGACGATGAAGACGAAGTTCGGGCGCTTCGGGGTCATGGCGGGCATCGTTCGGTTCAGTCCTCCGGGGTGAAGCCGGAGGCCTTGACCACCGGTCCCCAGAGCGCGGATTCGCGCTGCATCAGCGCGGTGAGCTCGGCGGGCGTGCTCGGCGCGGGCACCAGGCCGAGCCGTCCGAGGCGCTCCTTCGTCGAGGGCGAGCCGAGCACGGCGACGGTGGACGTGCGCAGCCGCTCGAGCGTCGCGGCGGGCACGGCCGCGTTCGTGTAGAGGCCGTACCAGAGCGGCACGTCGAGGTCGATGCCCGCTTCCTTCAGCGTGGGCACGCCGTCGAGGAACGGGGTCCGCACGGCGCCGGTGGTCGCGACGATCCGGACGCGGCCCGCGCGGTGCTGCTCGATCGCGTCGCCCACCGGCGAGAACATGCACGGAATCTGCCCGCCCGCGACGTCGGTGACGGCGAGCGCCGAGCCGCGGTAGGGCACGTGGGTCATCGGCACGCCGAGCGCACGCGAGGTGGCCACGCCGATGAAGTGCGGGATGGTGCCGGCGCCCGGCGAGCCGTAGCTCGCGCGGTCGCCGGCGCCCTTCAGCCAGTCGCGGAAGCCGGCGAGGTCCTTCGCCGGCACCGACGGGCCGATGGTGAGCGCGTAGTCGCCGACGCACACGCGCGAGATCGGCGCGAAGTCCTTGAACGGATCGAACTTCAGCGCCTTGAAGACGTGGGTGAACAGCGTCATCGGACCCTGCGGCACCAGCAGCAGCGTGTCGCCGTCGGGTGCGGCCGCCTTCGCGGACTCGATCGCGAGCCGGCCGGCCGCGCCGGTCCGGTTCTCGACGATCGCGGCGCGGCCCAGCGCGCCGCCGAGCTGCTCGGCCAGCAGCCGCGCGACGCCGTCGACGCTGCCGCCGGCGGCGAATCCGATCAGGATGCGCATCGGCGCGGACTGCGCGAAGGCGGGGTTCAGGCCCGCGAGCGCGGCCGCGGACAGGCCGCCGGACAGGATGCGGCGTCGGTGCATGGGTCTCCTCCCGGAAGCGGGGCCGTCGGTACGGCCGGGGAGCCGAGACTGTAGGCGAAACCCGCGGACGCGCGCCAATGCGGCCGTCACCGGCCCATCTGCCGGACCCGGTCGAGCCGGGGCGGCGCGCCGGCGACGAGCGCGCGTGCGAACGCCGTCGCGCCGGCGAGCATGCGTCGCGTCGCGCCTTGCAGGCCGTGTCCGGACGGCCTCGCGGCACGCGCCCGGCGCAGTTGCGCCCGCGCCGCCACGAGCGCGCCGTCCGCGTCG
>JBAXJZ010000602.1:0-2630 GCA_037137595.1 Burkholderiales bacterium
TGACAGTGCGTCGACCGCCCCCCTACCCTGACCCGACCCCATCCGACGGGTGCCGCACGCCCGGCCAGCCGATCGCGGGTCGTCACGAACGATACCAAGGAGGAGACCATGACCCCACCCCGCCGACAGGCGCTGGGCCGCGTCGCGCTCGCGATCGCCGCCTGCGCCGCCGCGCCCGCCGCGCTCGCGCAGCAGCCGGCCGCCGCCGCGAAGCCGATCTTCGACAAGCCGATCCGCCTGGTGGTCCCCTACTCGCCCGGCGGCGGCACCGACATCCTCGCGCGCCACGTCGCCGAGCGGCTGCGCCAGCGGATCGGCCAGCCGGTGGTGGTCGACAACAAGCCCGGCGCCAACGGCGTGATCGGCACCGACATCGTCGCGAAGTCGGCGCCCGACGGCACGACGATCGTGCTGGTGGTCAACACCCACCTGCTCAATCCGCTGCTGATGAAGCAGATGCCCTACGACACCTTCAAGGACCTGACGCCGATCACGAAGGTGGCCACCTCGCCGATGGTGATCGTCGTCAACGCCGAGCTGCCCGCGAAGAGCGTGCGCGAGCTCAACGCGATCATGAAGGCCGCGCCCGACAAGGTGAGCTACGGCAGCTCGGAGAACATGACGCGGCTGGTGGGCGCGATGTTCGTGCGCTCGCAGGGCCAGCCCGACGCGGTGCACGTGCCCTACAAGGGCGGCGCGCCGCTGATGGCCGACGTGGCCGCGGGCACCACCACCATCGGCGTGACCAGCATCCTCACGGCGCGGCCGTTCATCTCGTCGGGCAAGCTCAGGCCGATCGCGGTCACCAGCTCGAAGCGCACCGACGCGCTGCCCGGCGTGCCGACGATGATCGAGGAAGGCGCGCGGGACTTCGAGACCTTCACCGACTACACGCTCTACGCGCCCTCGGCCACGCCGCGGGCGATCCTCGAGCGGCTGCAGCAGGAGATCGCCGCGGTGATCCACGCACCCGACATGGTGAAGATCCTCGCCGACCAGGCCGCCACGCCGATCGGCGCGTCGGTCGCCGACACCGAGGCGCAGGTCAGGAAGGACGCCGCGTTCTGGCAGAAGGCGGTGGTCGACGTCGGCCTGAAGCCCGAGTGAGCGGCGCCTCCGCAGCGCGCGGCATCATGACCATCGCCCCCGTCCTCCGGCCGCGTGGCTGGACCCCCGAGGACCTGCGCCGCGACGGCGACTGGGCCGTGCGGCTCGCGGCCGACGAGATCGCCGACTTCGAGCTCGGCCTGACGCACGCCCGCACGACCGGCCGGACCTTCTTCGACCTGTCGCCCGCCGATTTCCCCTTCGGCCCCGCGGCGCTCGCGCGGCTGCGCGCCGCGGTGGCCGAGACCCAGGAGGGCCGCGGCTTCCAGCTGCTGCGCGGCCTGCCGGTGGAGCGCTGGAGCACGGACGACGCGCGCCTCTTCTTCTGGGGCCTGGGCCTGCACCTCGGCGTGCCCCGTCCGCAGGGCCGCGCCAGCCAGTTCATGTCCGACGTCCGCGACGCCGGCGGCACCTACCGCAGCGTCCAGGGCCGCGGCTACAACACGAAGTCCGCGCTCGACTTCCACGCGGACGGCAGCGACCTCGTCGGCCTGATGTGCCTGCGCACCGCGGTCTCCGGCGGCGAGAGCCTGATCTCGTCGTCGGTCACCGCGCACAACACGATGCTCGCCGAGCGGCCCGACCTGCTCGCGCTGCTCTACGAGCCCGTGGTGTTCAGCCGCCAGGGCGAGCAGGCGCCCGAGGAGCCGCCGTGGTACGAGGCCGCGATCCTCGGCGTGCGCGACGGCCGCTTCGCGTGCCGCCACATCCGCAACCACGTGAAGTCCGCGCAGCTGAGCTTTCCGGAGATCCCGCGGCTCACGCCCGCGCAGCTCGAGGCGCTCGACCTGTTCGACGCGATCCTGCGTCGCCCCGAGGTCTGCTTCCGCATGGACTTCGAGCCGGGCGACGTGCAGCTGATCAACAACCACGTCGTGCTGCACTCGCGGACCGACTACGTCGACCACGAGGCGCCCGAGCACAAGCGGCACCTGCTGCGGCTGTGGCTGTCGCTGCCCGAGTCGCCGGCGCTGCCCGAGTCGTGGCGGCTCGCCTGCAAGGACGTGGAGGCGCGCGCGGTGCGCGGCGGCTTCCGCGGCCAGGCCATCACCCCGGAGATCGAGGCCTTCGAGGCCCGGCTCGCCGCGCACCACGGGATGGCCTTCCGCATCTACACCGACCGAGACCGACACCTGGGAGTGGCCGCATGAACACGAAGTCCTCGCTGAAGGGCGTGCTGAAGAAGGGCCGGCTGATCGCCGCGCCCGGCATCTACGACATGGTCTCGCTGCGGATCGCCGACCGCATCGGCTTCGAGACGCTGTACATGACCGGCTACGGCACGGTCGCCTCGCACCTCGGCCTGCCCGACGCGGGGCTGGCCAGCTACGCCGACATGGTCGACCGCGTCCGCGCGTTCTGCACGATGGCGAAGACGCCGGTGATCTGCGATGGCGACACCGGCTACGGCGGGCTGCTGAACGTCGCGCACACGGTGGCGGGCTACGAGGCCGCGGGCGCGGCCGGCATCCAGCTCGAGGACCAGGAGTTCCCGAAGAAGTGCGGCCACACGCCGGGCCGGC
>JBAXJZ010000603.1:0-2628 GCA_037137595.1 Burkholderiales bacterium
CGGCGTGATCGTCAACATCACCGCGAGCCGCTCGCTCAAGCTGCGCGAGACCAACGAGGTGATCAACACGATCAAGCAGTTCTGCGCCGAGGACGCGACGATCATCCACGGCACGGTCTACGAGCAGGACATGGGCGACGCGCTGCGCGTGACCGTCGTGGCCACCGGCATCGGCAAGACCGCGAAGAAGCCGCAGCTGGTGCCGCAGACCTTCCGCGCCACCGGCACGCACGACGCGGTCTCGCACGAGCCTCAGGGCCACGGCTACGGCCAGCTCGAGACCCCGGCGGTCTGGCGCAACGCGCGCAGCAGCGCGTCGGCGCAGGTCGCGGCGCTGGAGGAGAAGGGCGTCGACCGGCTCGACATCCCGGCGTTCCTGCGAAAGCAGGCTGATTGAGCCCCACCCACGGGACGTGACGACGACCGGCCGGACCGCGCGGGGCCTCCCGCGGTCCGGCCGCCGCCGCCGCCCCGACGCCCGAAGGGGCATCGCGCGACGCGACGAGCGGGTCCCGGCACGGCCGGGGGCCGCTCGCCGCGCCGGGCTACAATCCCGCCAACCGGCGAGGCGGGGCCGTCGTGCCCGCGCCCCCGCCGTTCCACCCGCCGTCCCACCGTTCCCGTCCCCATTCCGATATCCCGAGGAGCCCTGACCATGTCCATCCAGATCGGTGACCGCCTGCCCGAAGCCACCCTGACCGAGTTCATCGAGGTCGAAGGCAACGGCTGCTCGATCGGCCCGAACGCCTTCAAGGTCTCCGACCTGGTCAAGGGCAAGACCATCGCGATCTTCGGCCTGCCGGGCGCGTTCACGCCCACCTGCTCGGCCAAGCACGTGCCGAGCTACCTGCAGCACTACGACGCGCTCAAGGCCAAGGGCGTCGACGAGATCTGGTGCGTGTCGGTCAACGACGCGTTCGTGATGGGCGCCTGGGGCCGCGACCAGAAGTCCGGCGGCAAGATCCGCATGATGGGCGACGGCAGCGCCGAGTTCAGCAAGGCCACCGGCCTGGTGCTCGACCTGACCGCGCGCGGCATGGGCGTGCGTTCGGACCGCTACTCGATGCTCGTCGTCGACGGCGCGGTCAAGCAGCTCAACCGCGAGGCGCCCGGCAAGTTCGAGGTCAGCGACGCGGCCACGCTGCTGAAGCAGCTCTGATCCGCGCGCGGCGGAGGACGGCGGCGTGCTGAGGCAGCGGACGGTCAAGGCGCTGGTGCGGACCACCGGCGTCGGCCTGCATTCCGGGCAGGGCGTGGAGCTCGTGCTGCGCCCGGCCGCGCCCGACACCGGCATCGTCTTCCGCCGCACCGACCTCGCGGTGCCGGTCGAGATCCGGGCGGACGCCGCGCGGGTCAACGACACGCGGATGGCCTCGACCCTCACCGCCGAATCGGACCCCGAGGTCCGCGTCGCCACCGTCGAGCACCTGATGTCGGCGCTCGCCGGGCTCGGCATCGACAACCTCCACGTCGACGTCACCGCGGCCGAGATCCCGATCCTCGACGGCTCCGCGGGCTCCTTCGTGTTCCTGCTGCAGTCGGTGGGCGTGGTCGAGCAGGCCGCGCCCAAGCGCTTCATCCGGGTCAAGCGCCCGGTCGAGGTCCGCGACGGCGACAAGTGGGCGCGGCTCGAGCCGCACTTCGGCTACAAGCTGCGCTTCTCCATCGACTTCGGCCATCCGGCGATCGACGCGACGGTGCAGGAGGTGGAGGTGGACTTCGCCGCGCACTCGTACGTCGACGAGATCGCGCGCGCCCGCACCTTCGGCTTCATGCAGGACGTCGAGGCGCTGCGCTCGCGCGGCCTCGCGCAGGGCGGCAGCCTGGGCAACGCGATCGTGATGGACGAGTTCCGGGTGCTGAACGCGGACGGGCTGCGTTCGCGCGACGAGTTCGTCAAGCACAAGATCCTCGACGCCATCGGCGACCTGTACCTGGTCGGCCATCCGCTGCTGGCCGCCTACACCGCGCACAAGTCCGGGCACGCGATGAACAACGCGCTGCTGCGCGCGCTGCTGGCCGACGCCGACGCGTGGGAGACCGTCACCTTCCCGCAGCGCCGGGACGCGCCGCGGCTGTTCGCGCGCGACTGGGTCGCCGCCTGAGGGCCCGCGCCCGTGCTGCTGCTGCGGACGATCGCGATCCTGCTCGGCCTGTCGGTGGCGGTCTCGGCCGCCGCCTGGCTGCTGACCGGCAAGCGCCGCTTCCTCGACCTGGCCTTCCGGCTGCTGCAGGTCGGCGTGGTGGTCGGGCTGGTGTTCTTCGGCGTGCTGCTGCTCGAGCGCATCTAGGGGCGCGCGAGCCCGTCCGCCGGCCGCCCGATGAGCGTCTCGACTCCGCCGCCGCTGCCCGCCTCGCCGGACGAGCCGGGTGCCGCGCTCGGCGTGTGCACCACCTCCGAGGCCGCGCGGCTGCTGGACGTCTCGGCCACCACCGTGCAGGGCATGGTCGAGCGCGGCGAGTTGCAGGCCTGGAAGACCCGCGGCGGCCACCGCCGGATCTCGCGCTCGTCGATCGACGCCGTGCGCGCGGCCCGGCGCGGCGAATCGCCCGGCGGCGGCGACGCCTCGCCCGCGGTCTCGCTGCTGGTCGTCGACGACGACCCGGCGGGTCGCGCCCGGGTCGCGG
>JBAXJZ010000604.1:0-2620 GCA_037137595.1 Burkholderiales bacterium
CGCGCCCTGCAGCGTGCGCGCGGCGACCAGCGCGTCGATCGAGCCCGCGAAGGCGCCCGCGGCGGAGGCGAGCCCCGCGATCGCGAGGCCGCCGAGCATCAGCCGACGGCGGCCGAGCCGGTCGGACAGCGGGCCGTAGACCAGCTGCAGCGCGCCGTAGGCGAGCACATAGGCGCTGAAGGTGAGCTGCACCGCGCCGGGCGAGGCGTCGAAGATCGCCCCCCATTCCTGCATCGACGGCAGGCAGACGGTCATCGTGACGAGGCCGTAGGCGATCAGCGCGACCAGCAGGCCCGCGCCGCGGCGCGGTGCGGCGGGACGGGCGGGCGACGGGATCGCGGAGTCGGCGGCCATGGGGCGGCGGACGATAGCACGGGGGTCGGTGCGCGATGCCCGCCCGGCCGCTACCGCCCTGCCACCGCGCTCGGCCGCATCCCCAGCGTCCTCCTGAACATCGCCGAGAACGCGCTCGGGCTGTCGTAGCCGAGATCGAGCGCGACCCGTGTCACCGGCACGCCCTCGGCCAGCCGCGCCATCGCCTCCAGCGCGCGCATCCGCTGGAACCACTGCACCGGCGTGAGCCCGGTCTGCGCGGCGAAGCGGCGCGTGAGCGTCCGCGCGCTCACGCCGGCGGCCTCGGCGAGCGCGGGGATGGCCGCGTGGCCGGCGGGCGCGGCGCTCAGCCGCGCACACAGCTCGGCCAGCGCCTCGTCGGCCGGCAGCGGCAGCGACAGCCCCGCGGCGGGCAGCCGCTCGATCTCCGCGACCAGCAGGCGCATCGCGAGCCCGTCGGCGCCGTCGAGGTCGTAGAGCATCGGCACCTCGGTCGCGCGCTCGATCAGCGCACGGGCGAGCGGCGTGACCTCGAGCGACACGCAGCGCGTCGGCAGCGCATGCGGTTCCGGCGGATCGAGGTACAGGGTGCGCATCTCGACGCGACCGCGCATCCGGACGCGATGCGTCTCGCATGCCGGGATCCACAGCGCGCGCATCGGCGGCACGGTCCAGCGGTCGTTGCGGGTGTCGACGGTCATCACGCCGCGCGTCGCGTAGAGCAGCTGTGCGCGGGCGTGGTGGTGCCAGCCGGTGGAGCTGCCGTCGGCGAAGGTCTTGGGCATCGCCGCGACCGGGCGCGGCACCCGCTGGTAGGCCTCGGCGTCGGTCGGACGCCGCGGGCCCGGCCGTTCGGAATCAGGGGTCGGAGCGCGCCGCGTGTCCATTTCGAGATGGTCGGTGTCGGATCGGCGCGAGAGCGCCATCCCGGATCCTCCTACGATGAACCTCCCCCGACAAGCACCCGAGACACCGATGCGCCCCCAGGACCGTGCCACGTCCCTGCTGCTCAACCTCGCGCACGCGCTCGACCACCTCGTCCTGCTGATCTTCGCGACCGCGGTCGTCGTGATCGCGCCGGAGTTCGGCCTGTCGGGCTGGGAGGACCTGATGCCCTACGCCACCGGCGCGTTCCTGCTGTTCGGGCTGGGCTCCCTGCCTTCCGGACGGCTGGGCGATCTCTGGGGCCGGCGGGCGATGATGCTGGTGTTCTTCTTCGGCATCGGCGCGTCGACGCTGCTGGCCGCGCTCACCACCAACGCCTGGCAGCTCGCCGGGGCGCTGCTGCTGATCGGCGCGTTCGCGTCGATCTACCACCCCGTGGGCATCCCGATGCTGGTCGAGCGCGCCGAGAAGCCGGGTGCGGTGATCGGCGTCAACGGGCTCGCGGGCAACCTCGGCGTGGCCGCGGCGGCGATCGTCACCGGCGCGCTGGTGAAGTGGCTGGGCTGGCGCGCGGCCTTCGCGGTGCCCGGACTGGTGGCCATCGCCGCGGGCATCGCCTTCGCGATCGTGACCCCGAAGGAGAGCGAGCCGCCGTCCAAGCGCGCGAAGAAGTCGGCCGCGTCGCTCGAACCCGCCGAGCTCGCCCGCGCGTTCGTGGTGATGACCGCGACCGCGATCACCGGCAGCCTGCTCTTCAACCTCACGACCAACGGCAACGGGCCGCTGCTCGCGGAGCGGCTGACCGGGCTGGTGAGCGACCCGGCCACGCTCGGCGCGCTGCTGGCGGTGGTCTACGTGATCGGCTCGTTCGCGCAGCTTCTCGTGGGCCGGCTGATCGACCGCGTGCCGCTCAAGCCGCTGTACCTGTCGATCGTGGCGATGCAGGTGCCGGTGCTGCTGCTCGCGTCGCAGGCGCAGGGCTGGGTGTTCTTCGCGCTGCTCGCGCTGCTGATGAGCCTGGTGTTCGGCGCGATCCCGTTCGCCGACGCGATGATCGTCCGCTACGTCGACGACCGGATGCGTTCGCGGGTGAGCGGCATGCGGCTGGCGGTGTCGTTCGGCGTGAGCTCGGGCGCGGTCTGGGCGCTGGGGCCGGCGGTGAAGGCGGCGGGCTTCGGCACGCTGCTGACGGTGATGGCCTGCGTGGCCGCGCTCACCTCGTTCGCGGCGATGTGGCTGCCGCGCGAGCGGCGGGCGGCGGTGGCGCCGGCGGGGGCCCGAGATGGCCACGCACGACCTCGCGGCCACGCTGCTCGCGTCGCGAGGGCCCGCGCCCGCCTGCGACGACGCGGCCGGCTGGCTGTCGGTCTGGCGGGCCCCGCAGGCCGCGTTCGCCGGCCCC
>JBAXJZ010000605.1:0-2612 GCA_037137595.1 Burkholderiales bacterium
AGCTCGGCGACCGCATCGCGCTGATCGCGCCCCAGGGCACGGTGACGCCGGCCGGCGTCGTGCCCCGGGTGCGGCAGTTCACCGTGGTCGCGGTGTTCGAGTCGGGTCACTACGAATACGACGCCACGCTCGTGCTGACCTCGCTCGACGACGCGGCCAAGCTGTTCCGCGTCGAGGGTGTCTCCGGCGTGCGCCTGCGGACCTCGGACATGCAGCAGGCGCCGCGCGTGGCCACCGAGCTGATGCGCACGCTCGATCCCAGCCTCTACGCGCGCGACTGGTCGCGCGAGAACCGCAACTGGTTCGCGGCCGTGCAGATCGAGAAGCGGATGATGTTCATCATCCTCACGCTGATCGTGGCGGTCGCCGCGTTCAACCTGGTGTCGATGCTGGTGATGACGGTGACCGACAAGCGCAGCGACATCGCGATCCTGCGCACCCTCGGCGCCGCGCCCCGGTCGATCATGGCGGTCTTCGTCGTGCAGGGCGCGATGGTGGGGCTGCTGGGCACCGCGATCGGCGTGTCGCTGGGCACGCTGCTGGCGCTCAACGTCGGCCCGGTGGTCGCGTCGATCGAGCGCGTCTTCGGCTTCCAGGTGCTGCCGGCGGGCGTGTACTTCATCAACTACCTGCCCAGCGACCTGCACTGGTCCGACGTGCTCACCATCGGGCTCACCTCGAGCGTGCTGGCGTTCGCCGCGACGATCTATCCGAGCCTGCGCGCGTCGCGCGTGCGGCCGGCCGAGGCGCTGCGGTATGAGTGAGGCGCGTCGCCCATGAACGAGCCCGTGCGCGAGGGCGCCGCGGCCGCCCGGGCCGGGGCCGGGGCGGCGGCCGTGCCGGTGCTGTCGTGCCGCGAGCTCGTGCGCCGCTACGAGTCCGGCACCCAGCAGCTGACCGTGCTGCAGGGCGTGGACCTCGACGTGTACCCCGGCGAGCGGGTGGCGATCGTGGGGGCATCGGGCTCGGGCAAGAGCACGCTGCTGCACCTGCTGGGCGGACTGGACGGGGCCAGCGGCGGCCGGGTGACGCTCGCCGGACAGCGCCTCGACACGATGACCGAGGCGCAGCGCGGCGACGCGCGCAACCGCATGCTCGGCTTCGTCTACCAGTTCCACCACCTGCTCCCCGAGTTCAGCGCGCTCGAGAACGTCGCGATGCCGCTGCGGATCCGGCGCCTGCCGACCGCCGAGGCGTCGCGGCGCGCGGCGGCGATGCTCGAGCAGGTGGGGCTGGGCGCGCGGCTCGATCACCTGCCGGGCATGCTGTCCGGCGGCGAGCGGCAGCGGACCGCGCTCGCGCGCGCGCTCGTCACCGATCCGCTGTGCGTGCTGGCCGACGAGCCCACCGGCAACCTCGATCGCGGCACCGCGCGGCAGATGTTCGACCTGCTCGAGCGGCTGAGCCGCGAGCGCTCGACCGCGTTCGTCGTGGTGACGCACGACCTCGAGCTCGCGGGTCGTGCCGACCGCGTGCTCGCGCTGCGCGAAGGGCGGCTCGGTCCGGCCTGAGCGGGGCGGCGCGGTGCTCGTCGACACCCACTGCCACCTCGACGCGTCGGAGTTCGACGCGGACCGGGATGCGGTCGTCGCGCGCGCGCGGGCCGCGGGCGTCGGGCGGATCGTCGTGCCTGCGGTCGGCGCCTTCGATTTCGACGCCGTGCGCGCGCTCGCCGTGCGCCATCCCGAGGTGCGCTACGCGCTCGGCATCCACCCGATGTACGTCGACCGGGCCGGGGACGCCGATCTCGACCGCCTTCGCGACGCGGTGGCCGACGCGATCGACGATCCCGCGTTCGTCGGGATCGGCGAGATCGGGCTCGACCACTTCGTGCCGGGGCTCGACCGCGTCCGGATGGAACGCTTCTACGTCGCGCAGCTCGAGCTGGCCCGCGAGTTCGGGCTGCCGGTGATCCTCCACGTGCGCCGCGCGCAGGACACCGTGCTCAAGCACCTGCGGCGATCGCGGCCGGCGGGTGGGATCGCGCACGCGTTCAACGGCAGCCTGCAGCAGGCCGAGGCCTTCGCCGGGCTGGGCTTCGCGATGGGCTTCGGCGGCGCGATGACCTTCACGCGTGCGCTTCAGATCCGCCGGCTGGCGGCCACGCTGCCGCTCGAGGCGATCGTGCTCGAGACCGACGCGCCAGACATCCCGCCCGAATGGGACGCGCGCGGGCGCAACGAACCGGCGCACCTGCCGCGCATCGCCGAGGTGCTGGCGTCGCTGCGCGGGGTCGACGCCGCGACCTTGATCGCCGCGACGGGTTCGAGCGCGGCGCGCGTGCTGCCGCGGCTGGGTTCGGGGAACGGCCCGGCGCCGTAGGCCGACGACCGGGCGGGCGTGCGTGTGGGCGCCGCAGGTGCCATCGGCCTAGGCCCTGAGTCGCATTGAGCCGCCGCCTCCGGCGGTCGACGATCGGGCGATGGGATTCCGCGCGCCGTTGTCGTGGGCGCTGGCGCCGTGTGTCGTGGGCGCCGTGCTCGTGCTGCAGACCTCGGCCCGCCTGCCGTCGGAGGCCGGGCGGGGGCTCGTCGCCGCGGCGGCGCTCGTCGCGGCGGTCGCCGCCTGGCAGCTCGAGCGCCGCGCGCCGGTGCTCGCCGCGTGGCTCGTCG
>JBAXJZ010000606.1:0-2597 GCA_037137595.1 Burkholderiales bacterium
CGATCGCCTCCCCGGGCGCGCCCCCCGCGTCGTCGACGGCGCGACCGCCCGCCGCCCCGGCGGACATGGCGACGCCGAACACGCCGCCGTCGGCCGCGCCGACCCAGCCCGCGGCGGCCGCGACGATGCTCTCCGAACCCTCGCGCGGGCCTCGGCCCCCCATGCCGGAGCCCGAGCCCGAGCCGTTCTGGATGGACCCGATGGTGCTCGGCGGCGCGGCGGGCGCGCTGCTGCTGATCGGGGTCCTGGTCTTCATGCGTCGCCGCAGCGCCGGCCCGCGGTACCGCTCCCGCGCTCGGCGCGCCGAGGCGGCCTGACCGGACTGGGGCCGGTCGCCGCGCGGTCTCAGGCCACGCCGCGGTCGCTGCCGGCCCAGTAGCGCGCGCGCAGCGCCTTCTTGTCGGGCTTGCCCAGTCCGGTGAGCGGCAGCGCCTCCACGAAGTCCACCGTCTTCGGCGCCTGCACGGGCCCCTTGCGCTCGCGGACCAGCGCGATCAGCTCGGCGGCGCTCGCGGACGCGCCCGGCCTCAGCACCACCACGGCCTTCACCGCCTCGCCCCAGGTCGCGTCCGGCACGCCGATCACGCCGGCGGCCGCCACCGCCGGGTGGGCGGTCAGCACGTCCTCGACCTCGCGCGGGAACACGTTGAAGCCGCCGCTGACGATCATGTCCTTGCTGCGGTCGACGATGTAGAGGAAGCCGTCGGCGTCGCGTCGCGCGAGGTCGCCGGTGTGCAGCCAGCCGTGCCGGAAGGCCTGCGCGGTCTCTTCGGGCCGGTTCCAGTAGCCGGCCATCACCAGCGGTCCGCGCACGCAGATCTCGCCCACCTCGCCGTCGGGCACCTCGTGCCCGGCCTCGTCGAGCAGCGCGACGCGGATCGGTCCGATCGGCACGCCGCAGGACGCGAGCCGCTCCGGATGCCGGTCCGGGTCGTGGTCCGAGCGGCGCAGCACGGTGATGCAGTTCGGCGACTCGGTCTGGCCGTAGAGCTGCATGAAGCGCGGTCCGAGGCGCCGGACCGCCTCGGCGAGCCGCGCGGGCGCGATCGGCGAGGCGCCGTAGATGACCGTCTCCAGGGTCGCGAGCGCGTCGGTGTCCAGCCCGGGATCGTCCAGCAGCCGGTAGAGCATCGTCGGCACGAGAAAGCTCATCGTCGCGCGGTGCGCGCGCACCAGCGCGGCGAAGCGCGCCGGCTCGAAGCCGCGCGCGACGATCACCGTGCCCGAGCGCAGCAGCACGGGCAGCACGATCGCGCCGGCCGCGTGGGTGATCGGCGTGATCGCGAGGAAGCGCGGCTCGGCCGGCCAGTCCCATTCGGCGAGCTCGCTCATCACCATCGTCGCGCGCACGCGGTGCGTCGACATCACGCCCTTGGGCCGCCCCGAGGTGCCGCCGGTGTAGGTGAGGTTGCAGACGTCGTCGGCGCGGGCCCGCGACACGAGCGGCATCGGCGCGCGCGACGCCGCGTCGGCCAGCAGGTCCGCGGCGATCGGCGACGGCCCGAGCGACAGCAGCCGCAACCCGGGACGCCGCGCCGCGAGGCGCGCCGCACGCTCGCCGTGCGCGGTCGGGTCGAAGACCAGCGTGCCGATGCCGGCGTCCTCGAGGATGCCGTCGTGGTCGTCCTCCGAGCCCAGCGGGTGCATCGCGGTGGCGCGCAGGCCGATCAGGTTCGCGGCCGACGACGCGATCCATGCGTCCACGCGGTTGTCCGACAGCGTCGCGATCGCGTCGCCGCGGCCGAGTCCACGCGCCTCCAGCGCCTGGGCGACGCCGGACAGCCGGGCGCCGAGCGCGCGGTAGCCGATCGCCGAACCGTCGTGGTCGACGAAGGCCGTGCGGTCGCCGCCGCGCTCGACGGCGCGCCGCAGGAGGTCGCCGACGGTGCAGCCGTCGTACAGCTCGGTGGGGGTCATGGTTGCCTCCTGTGCCGGCGCTGCGCCGCCTGCGGCGGCTCCGGTCTCGTGGGTGTCCCGGCCGCGGGTCCGCGCCGCGGCCGTGCGTTCAGCGGTCGGCCGGCGCCCGGTCCGCCGGACCGAGCTCCTTCTGCATGATCACGGTGTCGAGCCAGCGTTCGAACTTCCAGCCGGTGGCGCGCATCGTGCCCGCGAAGCGGAACCCGCAGGCCGCGTGCAGCGCGATCGAGCCGGTGTTCGCGCTGTCGCCGATGACCGCGAGCATCTGCCGGCAGCCGGCACGCTCGCAGCGCGCGACGAGCTCGCGCAGCAGCGCCTTGCCCACGCCGCGGCCGCGTGCGCCGTCGGCGATGTAGATCGAGTTCTCGACGGTGAAGCGGTAGGCCGGGCGCGTGCGGAAGAAGTTCGCGTAGGCGTAGCCCAGCACGCGGCCGCCGGACTCGGCGACGAGGTAGGGGAAGCCGTTCTTCAGCACGTCGGCGCGGCGCGTGCGCATCTCGTCGACGGTGGGCGGCTCGAGCTCGAACGAGCCGGTGCCGTGCCGGACGTGGTGGGCGTAGATGGCCTGGATCGCGGCGACGTCGTCGTCGCGGCTGTCACGGAGGGTGGGGGCGTCCATGCGGCCGAGTCTATCGGAGGCGCCGGGCCGCGCGCAGCCGGCGTGCCGGGCGCGGCGGGGC
>JBAXJZ010000607.1:0-2591 GCA_037137595.1 Burkholderiales bacterium
CGACCATCGCGATCGAGATGACGAGGTAGCGCCGGTGGCCGAGCTTCAGGAAACGCGAACGCCGCGCGGCCGTCCCGCGCGGCACGGTCACCGCGGTCAGCAGCTCGTCCACGGCGAGCGCGGTGCGGCGCGGACCGAGCACGAACGCCTCGAGCGGCAGCGTACGCCGCCCGCGCACGCTCGCGAGCTCGACGCCGGCGCCCAGCGCGAGCAGCGCCGGCACGCCGTCGGCCGCCGGCGACGCGTTGCACAGGTTGCCGCCGACGGTGCCGCGGTTCTGCACCTGCGGACCGCCGACCTCGACCGCGGCCTGGACCAGCGCGTCGAGTGCCGGCGGCAGCGCGGCGCGCACGATGTCGGTCCAGGTGGTGAGCGCGCCGATCCGCCAGTGGTCGTCGCGGACCTCGATGCCGCGCAGGCCGGCGACGCGGGAGAGATCGAGCAGCGGCGCCGCGAGCGGGCGTCCGACATGGGCCGGATAGACGTCCGTGCCCCCGGCCACCACGATCGGCCGGCCCGCCGCGAGGCGCTCCAGCGCCGTTCCCAAGTCGATCGGTCGACCGTCCACGCGCCCCTCTCCCTGAATGAAGCGAACGCTTCATTGCGCTTGGAGGGCAACGGTAACCGGGCTAGAATCCTGCGTCAATCGGGGACCGCTTCCGCTCCCCCCATGCGCCCCCGCGGCACGGATCGCCATGCCCCACATCGTCATCGAGTCCTGCATCCGCTGCAAATTCACCGACTGCGTCGACGTCTGCCCGGTCGACTGCTTCCGCGAAGGTCCCAACATGCTGGTGATCGACCCGGACGAGTGCATCGATTGCGCGGTCTGCATCCCCGAGTGCCCGGTCGAGGCGATCAAGGCCGAGGAGGACGTCCCGGCCGATCAGCAGAAGTTCGTCGCGATCAACGCCGACCTCGCCAAGGTCTGGCCGAGCATCACGCGCACGAAGCCGCAGATGCCCGACGCGGACCAGTGGAAGGACGTGAAGGACAAGCTGCAGTACCTGGAGAAGTGATCGATGCCTGACGCGGCCGCCGACGCGGCCATCGGGCCGCCGCTGCGGCTCGCCTTCGGGCTCTCCTTAGAGGACCTGCACCACCGCGACGGCCTGCTGCGCGTCGACGCCGCCTGGCTCGACTTCCTGCGCGAGGCGGCCCCCGCCCTCGCGGCACGCTACGACACCGCGCGCATCGATCCCGATGCCCTCGACGCGAAGGCCGAGGCCGCGCTGCTGATCGAGGCCGGCGGCGCGGTCGACGCCTTCGTCGCGCGACTCTTCGGCATCGAGTCGGATCTCGCCGAGCTGCGCGCCGAGCACGTGGCGCTCGATCCGCTGTGGCGGGTCAAGTGGAAGTTCGTCAAGCGCCAGGCGCTGCTGGGGGTCACGCCCGAGCAGGTGGCCGCACTCGACGCCGACGCTGCGCGCGCGGAGCTGGCGGTGGAGCTCGCCGCGCGCGGCGCCCGCCCGCACCCCTCGGGCTTCGACGAGCTGGCGTTCGCCCGGGCGGTGCTCGACTGGCAGGCCGATCCGGTCGCCAACGAGGCGCGGCTCGAGCTCGCCAAGCGCTACGCGGCCTGGGCCGCGACCACCGAGGCGGGGCGCGCGCGTCACGCCCACGGCGTGCTGTTCCGTCACCCGCGCCAGGTCGATCCGTTCGACCTGCTCGAACAGGCGCGCACGCTCGAGCAGGCCGGCGTGCGCGTGACCACGATCCGACCCGAGCACATCCGGCGTCGCCTGGACCGCGACCGCGCGCCTTTCGCGCTGACCGATCCCGGCACCGACCTCGCCGGTGCGCTCGACCAGACGCACTACTGCATCCTCTGCCACAAGCAGGGCAAGGACTCGTGCTCGAAGGGGATGCGCGAGGGCACGGACGACGCGGGCCGCGCGGTCTTCAGGCCCGGGCCCTTCGGCGAACCGCTGGCCGGCTGCCCGCTCGAGGAGCGGATCTCCGAGTTCCACACGCTGAAGAACGAGGCCCGACCGATCGCCGCGCTCGCGATGATCGTGATCGACAACCCGATGCTCGCGGCGACCGGCCACCGGATCTGCAACGACTGCATGAAGGGCTGCATCTACCAGAAGCAGACGCCGGTCGACATCCCGCAGGCCGAGACCCGGACGCTGAAGGACGTGCTCGGACTGCCCTGGGGGTTCGAGGTCTACGCGCTGCTGACCCGCTGGAACCCGCTGAACCTCCGGCATCCGCTGCCGCGCCCCGACAGCGGCCGCAAGGCGCTGGTGGTCGGGACCGGTCCGGCGGGCTTCACGCTCGCGCACCACCTGCTGAACGACGGTCACCAGGTGGTGGCGGTCGACGGGCTGAAGATCGAGCCGCTGCCGCCGCGGGTCGCGGGCGTGGCCGAGGACGGCACACGGGTGCCGTTCGACCCGATCCGCGACGTCGACGCGCTGCACGAGCCCCTGGACGCGCGCACGCAGGCGGGCTTCGGCGGCGTCGCCGAATACGGCATCACCGTCCGCTGGGACAAGAACTTCCTGAAGCTCGTGCGGCTGCTGCTCGAACGCCGCGCGCGCTTCACGCTGTTGGGCGGCGTGCGCTTCGGCGGGACGCTGACGCTC
>JBAXJZ010000608.1:0-2588 GCA_037137595.1 Burkholderiales bacterium
CGAGCGCGGCCGGCGACTCTTCGAGCGCCGCATCGGTCAGCTCGACCTCTCGTGCGCCGACTGCCACGACGCCCGCTGCGGCCTGAAGCTGGGCGGCTCGACGATCCCGCAGGGCCATGCGAACGGCTATCCGCTCTACCGGCTCGAATGGCAGGCGATCGGGTCGCTGCAGCGACGGCTGCGGGGGTGCCTCGCGGGGGTGCGGGCCGAGCCCTGGCCCGCCGACGCCCCCGAATGGACCGAGCTGGAGCTGTACCTGGCCCGCCGCGGCGCCGGCCTGCCGGTCGAGACGCCGGCCGTCCGCCCCTGAGCGCGGGGCGCGCGGGCGGTGAGACACTGGCGCGGCATGGCCTCGCCCCCGACCCCGACCCCGACCCCATCGAGACCGCGGCGCACCGACCGCGCCGCGCTCCTCGCCCGGCTCGCCGACCCGGCGGCACCGGTCGTCGACCTGCTGGTGGTGGGCGGCGGCGCCACCGGACTCGGCGTCGCGCTGGAGGCGGCCGCCCGCGGCTTCGACGTGGTGCTGCTCGAGGCCGGCGACTTCGCGCGCGGCACCTCGTCGCGCGCCACCAAGCTGGTCCACGGCGGCGTGCGCTACCTCGCGCGCGGCGAGCTCTCGCTGGTCCGCGAGGCGCTGCACGAGCGCGCCGCGATCCTGCGCAACGCGCCGCACCTCGCGTCGCCGATCGGCTTCGTGATGCCCGCCTACCGCCGCTGGGAGCCGTGGTTCTACGGCCTGGGGCTCGCGGCCTACGACCGGCTCGCCGGGCGCGACCGGCTGGGCCCGACGCGCCGCCTCGACGCGGCGGCCACGCGTCGCGAACTGCCCGGCGCGCGCGAGCAGGGCCTGCGCGGCGGCGTCCTCTACTGGGACGGACAGTTCGACGACGCGCGCCTCGCGATCGCGCTCGCGCGCAGTGCCGCCGACCGGGGCGCCGTGCTGCTCAACCACGTCGAGGTCGACGGCCTGCTTCACGACGCCGGGCGCGTCGTCGGCGCGACGGCGCGCGACCGGGAGACCGGCGCCGCCCTGCGTGTCCGGGCCCGGGCCGTGGTCAACGCCACCGGCGTCTGGGTCGACGCGCTGCGCGGGCTGGACGCGCGCGGGCAGGGCGCCGACGCGAGGCCCATGGTCTCGCCGAGCCAGGGCATCCACCTGGTCGTCGATCGCGGCTTCCTGCCGGGCGAGCGTGCGTTGCTCGTGCCGTCGACCGCCGACGGCCGGGTGCTGTTCGCCGTGCCGTGGCTCGGCCGCGTGATCCTCGGCACCACCGACACGCCGCGCGCCGACCCGAGCTTCGAGCCCGAACCGTTCACGGACGAGGTGCGTTTCGTGCTCCGCGAGGCGGGCCGCTACCTGGCGCGCGCGCCCCGCCTGGAGGACGTCGCGAGCGCCTGGGTCGGCCTGCGTCCGCTGGTGCGCCCGCCCGACGACGCGGCCGAGACCGGCCGGCTCAGCCGCGAGCACGTCGTCGCCGTCTCGCGTGCCGGCCTGGTGACGGTGACCGGCGGCAAGTGGACGACGTACCGTGCGATGGCCGAGGACGTGCTCGAGCACGCGACCGCGGCCGGCCTGCTCGCGCGACGGCCGCCGGCCGGCACCGCGTCGCTTCGCCTCGCCGGCGCGCCGGCCGAGGGCGAACCGACCGTGCCGGTGTCCGCACCGCCCGGGCCCCACCTCTACGGCGCCGACGCCGAGACGCTCGCCGTCCTGCCTGGCGCGGACCGCGAGCTCGATCCCGGCCTGAGCGAGGCGATGGTGCGCTTCGCCGCCCGCCACGAATGGGCGCGCCGCGTCGAGGACGTCCTCGCGCGGCGCTCGCGGCTGCTGTTCCTCGACGCGCGGCGCGCGGCGGCCGTGGCGCCGCAGGTCGCCTCGATCCTGTTCGAGGAGACCGGCATCGATCCCGATCTCGCCGGCTTCGAGGCGCTGGCCCGCCGCTACGCGTCGCCGCCCGCGTGAACCGACCGCCCGCCGCGGGTGGACAGCCACCGCCCGCTGTGGTCCGATGCCGCGCGTGACCGAGCCCCCGACCGCCGCGGAACCCGCCCCGCCGTCGCCCGCCGACGTGACCGACGCGGATCTCGCGTTCATGCGCGCCGCCCTCGCGGAGGCCGAACTCGCCCGTGCCGCCGGCGAGGTGCCGGTCGGCGCGGTCGTGGTCCGTGACGGCACGATCATCGGTCGCGGCTGGAACCGCCCCATCGGCGGTCACGACCCCACCGCGCACGCCGAGGTCGGCGCGCTGCGCGACGCCGCCGCGCGTCTGGGCAACTATCGGCTGCCGGGCTGCGACCTGTACGTGACGCTCGAACCCTGCGCGATGTGCGCCGGCGCGATCCAGCACGCGCGGATCCGCCGCGTGGTCTGGGGTGCGGCCGACCCTAAGACCGGCGCCTGCGGAAGCGTCGTCGACCTGTTCGCCGAGCCGCGGCTCAACCACCATGCACGCTCGATCGGCGGCGTGCTCGCCGCCGACTGCGCGACGACGCTGCAGTCGTTCTTCGCCGCGCGGCGCGCGGCTGCGCGGGCCCGCCGCGCCGCCGCCGCGGAGGCGCCGCCGCCCGAGGGCTGACGCGATCCC
>JBAXJZ010000609.1:0-2561 GCA_037137595.1 Burkholderiales bacterium
CCTTCGGCGGCGCCGCCGACCTCAGCTGCCGGATGCTCGTGCTCGGCGGCGGCCCCGGCGGCTATTCCGCCGCGTTCCGCGCCGCCGACCTCGGCATGGACACGGTGATCGTCGAGCGCTACGCGACGCTGGGCGGCGTCTGCCTGAACGTCGGCTGCATCCCGTCGAAGGCGCTGCTGCACACCGCGGCGGTGGTCGACGAGGCGCGCGCGATGGCCGCGCACGGTATCTCGTTCGGCGAGCCGACGATCGACCTCGACGCGCTGCGCGCGTGGAAGGACAAGGTCGTCGGCAAGCTCACCGGCGGCCTCGCCGGCATGGCGAAGGCACGCAAGGTCCGCGTGGTGCGCGGCTACGGCCGGTTCATCGATCCCAATCACGTCGAGGTCGAGCTCACCACCGGCAGCGGCCAGCAGCGAAGCGGCGAGAAGCAGGTGATCCGGTTCGAGCAGGCGATCGTCGCGGCCGGCAGCCAGGCGGTGCGCCTGCCGTTCCTGCCCGACGATCCGCGCGTCGTCGACTCCACCGGCGCGCTCGCGCTGGCCTCGAAGCCGAAGCGGATGCTGGTCATCGGCGGCGGCATCATCGGCCTGGAGATGGGCACCGTCTATTCGACGCTCGGCGCGCGCCTCGACGTGGTCGAGATGCTCGACGGGCTGATGCAGGGCGCCGACCGCGACCTGGTGAAGGTCTGGCAGAAGCACAACGCCGCCCGCTTCGACCGCGTGATGACGAAGACGAAGACGGTGAGGGCCGAGGCCGCGCCGGAGGGCATCCGCGTCTGGTTCGAGGGCGAGAACGCGCCCGCCGAGCCGCAGCTCTACGACCTGGTGCTGAGCGCCGTGGGGCGCAGCCCCAACGGCGCGAAGATCGGCGCGGACCGGGCCGGCATCGCGGTCACCGACCGCGGCTTCATCCCGGTCGACTCGCAGATGCGCACGAACGTGCCGCACGTGTTCGCGATCGGCGACGTGGTCGGACAGCCGATGCTCGCGCACAAGGCGGTGCACGAGGGGCATGTGGCCGCGGAGGCGGCCGCCGGCGAGAAGGCGCACTTCGACGCGCGGGTGATCCCGTCGGTGGCCTACACCGATCCCGAGGTCGCCTGGGTCGGCCTCACCGAGGAGGAGGCCGCGAAGCAGGGCGTGAAGGTCGGCAAGGCGGTGTTCCCCTGGGCGGCGTCGGGCCGCGCGATCGCGAACGGCCGCGACGAGGGCTTCACCAAGCTGCTGTTCGACGAGACGACGCACCGCATCGTCGGCGGCGCGATCGTGGGCACGCACGCGGGCGACATGGTCGGCGAACTCGCGCTGGCGATCGAGATGGGCGCCGACGCAACCGACATCGGCCGCACCATCCATCCGCATCCCACGCTCGGCGAGAGCATCGGCATGGCGGCGGAAGTCTTCGAGGGCGTCTGCACCGATCTGATGCCGCCCAAACGCCGCTGACGCGCCAGGGCCGGGCGGGGCGTCGCCCGATCGCATCGATCCACGCTTCGGGCACGGCAGGAGGTCGCCCGCCGCGAGTGCCGGGCCGACCCGCGGGATGCGCCGTTGCGCCGCGTCCCGCTAACCGCAACGCGTGCCGGACGGAGCGGGCGCGCCGGCCTATAATCCGCCTCCTCCGCGCAGGTCGCTCCCCCCTCCGACCGCGCTGCCGGGGAGAGAACCAATGAAATCCTTGCTCGGGTTCGCGCACGCCGTCGACTGGGTCAATGCGCGCGTCGCGAAGCTGGCCATCTGGGCGGTGTTCCTGTCCTGCATGGTGTCCGCGGTCAACGCGACCGTCCGCTACCTGATCAGCGAGAGCTCGAACGCCTGGCTCGAGCTGCAGTGGTACCTGTTCGCGGCCACCGTCCTGCTCGGTGCGCCGTTCGTGCTGAAGGTCAACGAGCACGTCCGGGTCGACGTCCTCTACTCGCGCTGGGACTCGCGGCGCCAGGCGCAGATCGACCTGTTCGGGTTCGTCGTGTTCCTGATGCCGGCGGCGGTGCTCCTCGCATGGATGTCCTGGCCGTACGTGCTCGATTCGTTCGTCACCGGCGAGCGCTCGAGCAACGCCGGCGGGCTGATCCGCTGGCCGTTCAAGGTGCTCATTCCGATCGGCTTCGTGCTGCTGTCGCTGCAGGGGGTCGCCGAGATCATCAAGCGGGTCGCGTACCTGAAGGGTCAGTACGCGATGGACACGCACTACGAAAGGCCGCTGCAATGATCGAGATGCAGACGATGGCGCCGCTGATGTTCGGCGCGCTCGTGTTCGTGATGCTCATCGGATTCCCCGTCGCCTTCTCGCTGGCGGCGCTCGGCCTGTTCGCGGGCTTCATCTCGATCGAGCTGGGCTTCTTCCCGCCGCAGTTCATGGCGAACCTGCCGCTGCGGGTGTTCGGCATCCTGCAGAACGACCTGCTGCTCGCGATCCCGTTCTTCACGTTCATGGGGGCGATCCTCGAACGCTGCGGACTGGCCGAGGACCTGCTCGAGGGGACGGGCCAGCTGTTCGGCTCGGTGCCGGGCGGGCTCGCGTATGCGGTGATCGTGGTGGGCGCGATCCTCGGCGCG
>JBAXJZ010000610.1:0-2558 GCA_037137595.1 Burkholderiales bacterium
CCGCGCCGTCGCCGAAGGTGCGGTGGCCCTTCGGCGCCCCCTCCCCCAGCGCGGCGCGGGGCTGGCCGATGTCGTTCTGGCCGAGCTCGAGCGTCAGGTAGGTGACCAGGAAGGTGGTGAAGCACAGCTGCGTCATCGAGAAGGCGAGCGAGGCCACGCCCAGCCGGCGCAGCGCCGGCTCGCGCCACACCCGTCCGAGCGGCGCGACCGTCGCGCGCAGCAGCGCCGCCGCCCCCGCCGGGCCGGTCTCGATCCGCCCGCGCGGCACGCGGGCCTCGAGCACCGTGGTCGGCCGCAATGCGATCGCGAGCGCGAGACAGGCCGCGGCGAGCGACACCATCGCCCAGGTCCAGGGCATCGCGCCGATCAGCGGCGGGACGATCACGCCGGCCAGTCCGATGCCGATCGGCACGCCGGTCTGCTTGATCGAGAAGAAGAGGCCGCGCCGGTCGGGGGGCGCGTGCGCGGCCAGCACCATCGAGGCCGCGGGGTTCGGCACGCCGTAGCCCGCGCCCAGCAGCAGCGCGGCGAGCGGCCAGACCCAGAGCGCGTCCGCGCCCGACACGCCCACCGCCGCGACGCCGAGCCCCGCGGCCGCGGCGAGCAGCGACACCAGGCTCATGCGGATCGGGCCGTCGCGCTGCATCCGGGAGCCGAGCACCAGGCCCGAGACCATCGCCGCGAAGTAGGCGACGCCGACGAACCAGCCGACGCGCTGCGGCGGCACGCCGAGCGCCGGCGCGATCGCCGGCGCGACCACCGCCGGCACGTTCATCGCGAGCGTCGCGGCGGCCTGCACGGCCATCGTGGTCGCGAGCGCGAGACGGGGGCGGGTGGGCGCGGCGAGGCCGGCGGCGGCCGCGCTCATTCGCGGAACAGGCGCAGCGTGGTGGCCAGCGCGATCAGGGAGCCGTCGAGCTTGGCGTCGCCGGTGGCGAGCGCCGCGGGCAGCCCGCGCACGCCGGCGGCGATCTCCTTCCACCGGTCGGCGGTGGTCGAGAGCCGCGCGTCCGCCCGCTCGGGGCGGCCTTCGCGGACCTCGGCGATGCCGCGGCGGATCTCGATCGTCCAGTGCCGGCCGATGTCGGTGAACTCGAAGCCCAGCGTGCGCTCGACGTCCAGCGCCTCCTCGGCCCGCAGCCGCACCGGCATGCCGCGCATGAACGCCTCGATGGGGAAGCGGTGCAGCAGCTCGACCGGCGTCTTCGCCGGGTCGCGCCGCGCGATGCGGATCGAGCCGTCGGCCTCGCCGGCGGCGGTCAGCAGGTAGTTGCGCGCGTTCGCGCTCTCCTGCCGGTCCGCGAGCGCGGCGAGCGCACGCGCGCGCACACCGCGCGGTCCGGCGTCATCGGGCGCGAGCCGCGACGCGAGATCGGCGGCCTCGGCCGCCCACTGCAGGTCGCCCGCGGCGAGCGCGCGATCGGCCTCCTGGGCGAGCGTGCGGCCGCTGCCGGCGAAGGCCTGCAGCCGCTTCGCGCGCTCGGCGGGCGGCAGCGGGAAGAGGCTCGCCGCGTTGCCGTCGAACCAGCCGACCTGGCCGGCGTGGATCGAGCGCACGCTCCAGTCGACGCGACCGTAGTGCTGCGCGAGCCACGGGTTGGCGGCGAGGTGCGGCGGCAGCGTCACGCGCTCGACGATCTCGTCGGGCGACAGGCCGGCGTTCATCCAGCGGATCGTCTGGTCGTGGACGAACTGGATCGCGTCGCGGTAGTCGGTCAGCAGCCGCGCGACCTCGGCCGCGCCGGAGACCGGTCGCGTGTGGCTCGGCACCAGGTGCTCGGCGCCGAGCGCGCGCATCGCATCGAGGCTGGCGACCCAGCGGCGCACGTCGCGGTACGGCGTGCCGCGGATCGCGTAGAGGTTGGGGAACGAGCGGTAGAGGTTGTCCGCCGGCAGCAGCACGCGCCGCTCGGGCAGCCAGACGAAGAGCTGGTCCTCGGTCTCGCCGGGGGCATGCCGCAGCGAGAGCTTCACGCCGGCGACCTCGACGTCGAGCGCCTGCGCGAACGACTTCGTCGGGCGCAGCACCGCGATGCGGTTCCTGCCGTCGATGTAGTCGAGCCGCGGACCGATGCCGGAGTTCGGCCGTTGGTCGTCGCGCAGGTGGGTGCCGAACTGCCGCATGCTGCGCGGATAGATCGTCGGCGCGACGACGTCCATCACCTCGTCGAGCAGCGCGTTCGTGCGCTCGTGCGCGTAGACCTCGATCGGCCGGCCCTCGGCGAACACCGCCGCGCCGAAGGTGTGGTCGGGGTGGTAGTGCGTGTAGACGATCGCGCGGACCGGCTTGGCGGTCACGCCTCGGAAGAGGGCGAGGACGCGGGCGGCCGCCTCGGCGCTCTCCATCGTGTCGACCACGATCGCGCCGTCGGTGCCCTCGATCAGGATGGAATTGGCCAGGCCCTCGCCGACGGCCACCCACACGCCGTCGGTGACCTTGACGAGCTCGGGCCGGAACTCGCGCGAATGCGCGCGCAGCCGCGCCAGCGCGGGGTGCTCGGCGCCCGCCGGGGGCGTCGATCCCGTCGCCGCGGCGGACCCGCCGCCGGTCGTGTCGG
>JBAXJZ010000611.1:0-2546 GCA_037137595.1 Burkholderiales bacterium
CGGGACGGGGGGCCGGGCTGGAGCGGGGCGGGGCCGATCGGGCCCGACGCGCCGTTGCCCCCGCCGCGCTGTGGCCCGCTGGTGAGCACCGCGAGCGAGCCCCGGGGCGGCGCCGGCAGGCGCATCGGCGATCCGCCGCCCTCGCCCCGGTCGAGCTCGACGGCGTCGGCGGTGACGGCGCGCACGCGCAGTCCGTCGGCCACCGGCTCGCCGACGGCGAAGGGCTTGGCGGGTCGGCCGTCGACGGCGAGCAGCGCGACGCCGCGACCCGCGGTGGCGAGCACGCCGGCGACCTGGATGTTGGACGGCGCGGCGACGGTGGCCGACGAGACCGCCTGGGGCACGCCGCCGAAGAGTTGCCCGGCCGCCGACAGGTCGACCGGGCCCTCGGCCGCGGCGACGGCGCCGGCCGGCGCGATGGGCGGGCGGGGCGCGAGCAGCGCGAGCGCCCATGCGGCCACTATCGCGCACAGCGCCGCGAACAGCAGCACCGAGACGATCCGGGCGAGGGGCAGGCGCAGGCGCATGGTCGATACGGGCCGATCGGTGAGCGGTCGGGCGGGAAGGCCGTCGCGGGGCGGCTGGTATCATAGCCGCATTGACCCGAGGGGTCGGCGCGGAGCGGACGAACGATGCGAATGGGACGGCTGAACGCGGTCGGGCTGCGTGCCCGCCGTGCGCTGGGCTTCACGCTGATCGAGCTGATGGTCGTCATCATGATCCTCGGCGTGCTCGCGGCCCTGGTCGTCCCGCGCGTGATGAGCCGGCCCGACGAGGCCCGGGTCGTCGCCGCCAAGCAGGACATCGCGCAGATCATGCAGGCGCTCAAGCTGTACCGCCTCGACAACTCGCGCTATCCCTCCACCGAGCAGGGCCTGCAGGCCCTCGCGCAGCGCCCCACCAGCGGGCCGATCCCCAACAACTGGAAGTCCTACCTGGACAAGGTCCCCAACGATCCCTGGGGCAAGCCGTACCAGTACCTGAACCCGGGCGTGCGCGGCGAGATCGACGTCTTCAGCTTCGGCGCCGACGGGCAGTCCGGCGGGACCGGCGTCGAGGCCGACATCGGTTCGTGGGACCTCTGACCGGGCGCCTTCCGCGTTCCGTCCGCCCGCTCCGCGGACCCGTTCCGGTCCGGAGCGGGACGCAGCCGGCCCGCCGCAGCGCGGGCTTCACGCTGATCGAACTGCTGGTCGCGCTGCTGGTCGCGGCGGTCATCGTCGGCATGATCACGGTCTCGGGCGCGCCGAGCCCCGATCGCGCGCTGCGCTTCGATGCCGAGCGGCTCGCGCAACTGCTGGCGCTCGCGCGCGAGGAGGCGCAGCTGCGCGGCAGTCCGATCCGCTTCGAGAGCGACGGCAACGGCTACCGCTTCCTCATCTTCCGCGACCGCGAGTGGCGGGTGCTGACCGACGACGGCGACCTGAGGCCCCGTCCCTGGGGCACCGAGACGCGGCTGCTGGTGCAGCGGGCCGACGGTCGGCGCGCGCTCGAGTTCGGGCGCGACCTGGTCGAGCCGCCGTACCGGGTCGTGCTGCAGCGGCCGGGCGCCGCGGTCGCCATCGTCGCCAACGGGCTGGGCAGCTTTGAAGTCGTCGAGTGAACGGCGGCGGGGCCCGGCGCCGGGCGGCTTCACGCTGGTCGAGGTGCTGGTCGCGCTCACCATCGTGGCGGTTGCGCTGATCGCGTCGCTGCGCGCCGTGGGGTCCCTGTCGACCAGCGCGTTCGACCTGCGGCAGCGGACGCTCGCGCAGTGGAGCGCGGAGAACCGGCTCGCGCAGATCCGCGTGCAGGACGAATGGCCGGCGCTCGGCCAGCGTGCCTGGGACTGCTCGCAGGCCGAGGCCGGGCTGGTCTGCGAGGAAGCGGTCTTCGCGACGCCGAACGCGCAGTTCCGGCGGGTGGAGGTCAGCGTGTTCCCGTCGCAGGGGACGCGGGTGCGGCTGGCGCGGCTCGTGGGGTTCGCGACCAACGCCGGCGGCGTGACGAGGACGCAGTGAGCGCCGCCCGCCGACCGCGCCGCGCCCGCGGCTTCACGCTGATCGAGCTGCTGATCGCCGCGGCGCTGCTCGCGGTCCTCGCGGTGCTGTCGTGGCGCGGGCTCGACGCGGTGCTGAACTCGCGCCGCCAGATCGTCGCCGCCTCCGACGAGCTGCGTGCGCTGATGGTCGCGTTCGCGCAGATGGACGAGGACCTGAGGCGGTCCTGGCCGGTGCGACTGCTCAAGCTGCAGCAGCCCTCGATCGGCTTCTCGGTGTCGGGCGAGCAGGCGATCGCGACGATGGAGATCCTGCGCGAGTCGACGGGCTCGCTCGAGCCGACCCAGCTGCAGCGCGTGGCCTGGCGGCTGCGCGACGGACGGATTGAGCGCGGCTTCGGCGCATGGAGCCCGACGCCCACCACCGGTTTCGATGCCTCCGTGCTCGCGCGCGCGGCGAGCGGGCTGGAGACCTCGAGGCCGGGCGAGGCCGCAGCCGCGGCCTCGGCGGCCGACGGCGGACTGATCTGGCAGCCGGTCCTCGCCGGCGTCGCGCAGTTCAGCCTGC
>JBAXJZ010000612.1:0-2545 GCA_037137595.1 Burkholderiales bacterium
CTGGCCGATCTCGCCTGTGTCCGGGAACCGGTGCATCAGCGTGGTGAACCACCACGAGAAGCGCACGGCCTTCCAGACGCGGCGCAGGCAGCGCGCCGAGTAGGCGTCGAGCCCGGCGGTGCCGCCGCCGCGGCAGTGCTCGATCAGCGCGCGCGACAGGTAGCGCACGTCGGAGGCGGCGAGGTTCAGGCCTTTCGCGCCGGTGGGCGGCACGATATGGGCGGCGTCGCCGGCCAGGCACAGCCGCCCGAAGCGCATCGGCTCCGCGACGAAGCTGCGCAGCGGCGCGATGCTCTTCTCGATCGACGGGCCGGTGACCAGGCGCTCGGCGGCCGGCGCGTCCAGCCGGGCCCGCAGCTCGTCGAAGAAGCGTTCGTCCGACCAGTCCTCGACACGCTGGTCGAGCCCGCACTGCACGTAGTAGCGGCTGCGCGTGCGGCTGCGCATCGAGCACAGCGCGAAGCCGCGCGGATGGTTCGCGTAGATCAGCTCGTCGGACACCGGTGGCGTGTCGCAGAGCACGCCGAGCCAGCCGAAGGGGTAGACGCGCTCGAAGGTCTTCAGCGCCGAGGCCGGCACCGACGCCCGCGACACGCCGTGGTAGCCGTCGCAGCCGGCGATCCAGTCGCAGGCGATCTCGTGCTCGCGACCGTCCTTGCGGAAACGCACCGACGGCCGGTCGCCGTCGAAGCCGTGCAGCGACACGTCGGCCGCCTCGTAGACGGTCGGGGCACCGGCGGCCGCGCGGGCGGCCATCAGGTCGCGCGTCACCTCGGTCTGGCCGTAGACGGTGACCCGCCGGCCGACCAGGTCGGCGAAGTCGATCCGGTGCCGTTCGCCGTCGAAGGCCAGCTCGACGCCGTCGTGCGGCAGGCCCTCCGCGTGGCAGCGCGCGCCCACGCCGGCCTCGTCCAGCAGGTCGACCGTGCCCTGCTCGAGCACGCCGGCGCGGATGCGGCCGAGCACGTAGTCGGCGCTCTGGCGTTCGACGATCACCGCGTCGACGCCGGCGCGGTGCAGCAGCTGGCCCAGCAGCAGCCCGGCCGGGCCCGCGCCGACGATCGCGACCTGGGTGCGCGCCGGGATCCGGGTCGCGTCAGACATCGAAGAACACCGTCTCGGCCTCGCCCTGCATGTGCACGTCGAAGCGATAGACCACCGTGCCGCCGGCCTGCACCTCGCGGCGCGCGATCAGCGTGCCGCGGCGCTCGGCCGGGACCGTGGCCAGCACCGGATCGCGTGCGTTCGCGGCCGCCTCGTCGTCGAAGTAGATCCGCGTGAAGGCGTGCACCAGCAGTCCGCGCATCGAGACGATGACGTCGACGTGAGGCGCCTGCCCGTCCGGGGTCGGACCGGGCTTCACGGTGCGGAACGCGAAGACGTTGCCCGGCAGCGTGCCCGTCCCCATCCGTCCGAAGCCGCGGAACCCGGTCGCGGCGACCTCGGCCCGGCCCTGCGGCCGCCGGCCGCTCGCGTCGACCTGCGAGATCTCGAGCAGCGCGTCGGAGATCGGCTCGCCGCGTCCGTCGAGGACGCGTCCGGTGATCACGATCGGCTCGCCCGGCGTGTGCGGCTGCGCCAGCTCGGGGCCGAAGAGGCTCGCGAGCGGATAGCCGTACTGCGTCGGCACCAGGCCGTAGGCGAAGTACGGGCCGACCGTCTGCGACGGGGTCTGGCCGAGGGGCTCGCTCATCGCGCCGTCTCCATCGGGGTCTCCATCGGTCCGCGCAGCACGATGTCGAACACGTACCCGAGCGCGAAGCCCGGCTCGGTCACGTCGATCGAGAAGCGCGAGACCAGGCGTTCACGCACCCCGGGGCGGGTGCACTGGTAGATCGGGTCGAGCTCGAGCAGCGGGTCGCCGGGGAAGTACATCTGCGTGACCAGCCGGCTCGCGAAGTGCTCGCCGAACAGCGAGAAGTGGATGTGGTTCGGCCGCCAGGCGTTCTCGTGGTTGCCCCAGGGGTAGGCGCCCGGCTTGATCGTCAGGAACCGGTAGCGGCCCTCGCCGTCGGTGAGCACGCGGCCGGCGCCGAGGAAGTTGGGGTCCAGCGGCGCGTCGTGCTGGTCGACCTTGTGCACGTAGCGGCCGGCGGCGTTGCACTGCCAGATCTCGACCAGCGTGTTGCGCACCGGGCGCCCGCGTTCGTCGACGATCCGGCCGGTGACGACGATCCGCTCGCCCAGCGGCGCGCCGTTCACCGCGGCATTGCGGGTGAGGTCGTGGTCCAGCGGGCCGATGTCCTCGTGGCCGTAGACCGGCTGCGCGAGCTCGGCCAGCGAGGTCTTCAGCGGGATCAGCGGCCGGGTCGGCGCCCGCAGCGGCGTCGAGCGGTACGGCGGGTGCAGGTACGGCGGCTGGCTGGTCCAGTCGCGGGGCGCGAGCCGGATGGGGTCGGCCATCGGTGTCTCCTCGAAGGGCGTGGCCCGGACTGTATTCAGCCCGTACAGTTATGTAAATTGACGATTCATCAAGTGATCCATAACCAGATAGACCATGACCACCGCATCCATCGACGGCCGGATCAAGCTGCGCCACCTGCAG
>JBAXJZ010000613.1:0-2542 GCA_037137595.1 Burkholderiales bacterium
GTCACCAAGAGCAAGTTCGACAACCTCTACGGCTGCCGCGAGTCGCTGGTCGACGGCATCAAGCGCGCCACCGACGTGATGATCGCGGGCAAGGTCGCCGTGGTCGCGGGCTTCGGCGACGTGGGCAAGGGCAGCGCGCAGGCGCTGCGCGCGCTGTCGGCCCAGGTCTGGGTCACCGAATGCGATCCGATCTGCGCGCTGCAGGCCATGATGGAAGGCTTCCGCGTGGTCACGATGGAGTACGCGGCCGACAAGGCCGACATCTTCGTCACCGCCACCGGCAACAAGGACGTCATCACCTTCGCCCACATGAAGGCGATGAAGGACCAGGCGATCGTCTGCAACATCGGCCACTTCGACAACGAGATCGACGTCGCGGGCCTGAAGGCGAACTGCTCCTGGGAGAACATCAAGCCCCAGGTCGACCACGTCGTCTTCCCCGACGGCAAGCGGATCATCCTGCTCGCCGAGGGCCGCTTGGTGAACCTGGGCTGCGGCACCGGCCACCCGTCGTTCGTGATGTCCTCGTCGTTCGCGAACCAGACGATCGCGCAGATCGAGCTGTGGACGCAGCAGCACGCCTACGAGTCCGGCAAGGTCTACGTGCTGCCGAAGCACCTCGACGAGAAGGTCGCGAAGCTGCACCTGAAGAAGCTCGGCGCGATGCTGACCGAGCTGTCGTCGGAGCAGGCCTCGTACATCGGCGTGAAGGTCGAGGGCCCGTACAAGCCCGACACCTACCGCTACTGACGCGGTGGGCCGCGCGGACGTCGAACTCGTCGCCCGCGGCCTCGCGCCCTCGCGCAGCGCCGCCGCCCGGCTGATCGCCGACGGCGCCGTCTCGCTGGGTCACGGCGGCGTCGTCGACCGGCCCTCGCAGCAGGTGGGGCCGTTCGACGAGCTGCGGGTCTCGTCCTCGGACGAGACCCGCTATGTCTCGCGCGCGGGGGCGAAGCTCGCCCACGCGCTCGAACGCTCCGGCGTCGACCCGCGCGGCCGCATCGCGCTCGATCTCGGCATGTCCACCGGCGGCTTCGCCGACTGCCTGCTGCAGGCGGGCGCGACGCGGGTGGTCGGCGTCGAGGTCGGGCACGGGCAGCTGCATCCGCGGCTGCGCGAGGATCGGCGGGTGACCTGCATCGAGCGCACGAACGTCCGCGACGCGACGCCCGCCGTCATCGCGGCGGCCGTGCCCGACGCACCGTCCGACGGCTTCGACCTCGCGGTCGCGGACCTGTCGTTCATCTCGCTCGCCAAGGTGCTGCCCGCGGTCGACGCGCTGCTGGCGCCCGGCGCCGACGTGCTGCTGCTGGTCAAGCCGCAGTTCGAGGTGGGCCCCGCCGGCCTCGACGGCCGCGGGGTGGTCACCGACCCGGCGCTGCGCGCGCGGGCGGCCGACACCGTGGCCGCCGCCTGCGACGGGCTCGGCTGGACGGTGCGTTCGCGCTTCGACAGCGGCCTGGCCGGTGGCGACGGCAACCTCGAGTCCTTCCTCCACGCGAGCGTGCCCGCGGCACGCCCGCCCCGATCACGGATGCCCTCATGAGCACCCTCTCCGTCCCCGTCAGCTTCGAGTTCTTCCCGCCCAACACGCCCGAGGGCCTGGCGAAGCTGCGCGACACGCGCCGCCGCCTCGTCGAGCTCGGACCGGAATTCTTCAGCGTCACCTACGGCGCGGGCGGCGCCACCCGCGACAAGACCCTGGGCGTGGTCGACGAGATCGCCGCCGAGGGCCTCGCGGTCGCGCCGCACCTGTCGTGCGTGGGCGCGACCCGCGAGAGCATCGCCGAGCTGCTCGCGCACTGGCGCGCACAGGGTGTGCGGCGGCTGGTCGCGCTGCGCGGCGACCTGCCCTCCGGCATGGTCGACGCCGGCGAGTTCCGCTACGCGTCGGACCTCGTGCGCTTCGTGCGCGAGACCACCGGAGACTGGTTCCGCATCGAGGTCGCCGCCTATCCCGAGACCCATCCGCAGGCCGCCTCGCCCGAGGCCGACCTGCAGGCCTTCGTGACGAAGGTGAACGCCGGCGCGGACTGCGCGATCACCCAGTACTTCTACAACGCCGACGCCTATTTCCGCTTCGTCGACGCGGCGCGCGCCGCGGGCGTGACCGTGCCGATCGTCCCGGGCGTGATGCCGATCACCAACTACACGCAGCTCGCGCGCTTCTCCGACGCCTGCGGCGCCGAGATCCCGCGCTGGATCCGCATGCGCCTGGCCGCCTACGGCGACGACCTCGAGTCGCTGCGCGCCTTCGGCCACGACGTGGTCGTCGCGATGTGCGAGCGGCTGCTGGCCGGCGGCGCGCCGGGCCTGCACCTCTACACGCTGAACCAGCCCGGCCCGAGCACGGCGATCGTCCGCGCGCTGGCCCGCTGACCGTCCGCGTCGGGAGGTCGCCCGCCCGTCGGATGAGGGTGTCGCGGACGCGCCGCCCGCCCGAAATCCCTTTGGAGCGGGGGTGGCGGGCTGGCTACCATCGATCGTGATCCCGGTCTGCCGACCGCCTTTCCCCGCTCCGACGCCCCCTCGCACGGAACCA
>JBAXJZ010000614.1:0-2537 GCA_037137595.1 Burkholderiales bacterium
CTCCGTCGGATTGACGACGCGGCCGGCGAACAGGTCCGCGCGACGGGCGTCGAAGCCGCAGGCGAGGGCCCAGTCGGCGAGCGCGGCGAGGACCGCGTCGTCGAGCTTCTGCCGCGACAGGTCGAGGTGCAGCGGGCCGGCCTCGATCGCGAGCCGGGCCGGGCGGCCGGCATCGGCGAGCAGGGTGCGGAGGTGGGTCGATCCGAGGCGACGCGCGTGGCCGTCGAGCGCGGCGGCGAGGGCCGCGGAGGGGGCCGCGGAGGAGGCGGTCGTCATGTCCGGAAATGGCGAGCGGGGGGTGGGGCGCACGCGGATAATGCGGCGCATGGAACCGATGCTGCCACAAAGTGTCGACCCGGCCGTGTGCTGGAATGGGCTTCGGGCGCGTGATGCGCGCTTCGACGGCCGGTTCTTCGTCGGCGTCACCAGCACCGGCATCTACTGCCGGCCGGTCTGTCCGGCGCGCACGCCGCGGCGCGAGAACTGCCGCTTCTTCCCGACCGCGGCCGGCGCCGAGGTCGCCGGCTTCCGGCCGTGCCTGCGCTGCCGGCCCGAGCTCGCGCCCGGCCATGCGAGCGTCGACGCGACGGCCCGGCTCGCGCAGGCCGCGGCCACCGCGATCGAGGAAGGCGCGCTCGACGAGGGCGGCCTGCCCGCGCTCGCGCGCCGGCTCGGCGTCACCGACCGCCATCTGCGCCGCGTCTTCGACGCGCAGTTCGGCGTCTCGCCGATCGACTGGGCGCTGACCCAGCGGCTGCTGCTCGCCAAGCGGCTGCTGACCGATACCGCGCTGCCGGTGACCGAGGTCGCGCTCGCGTCGGGCTTCGGCAGCGTGCGCCGCTTCAACGATGCGTTCGTGCGGCGCTACCGGCTCGCGCCCGGCGACCTGCGCCGCCAGGCCCGCGGCACGGGCCGCCCGGATCCCGCGTCGCGCGACGAGGTCGAGCCCTCGCCTTCTGAGGACGCCGGATCGGGCGAGGCCGTCCTCACGTTCCGTCTCGCCTATCGGCCGCCGCTCGACTTCACCGCGCTCGCCGGCTTCCTCGCGCAGCGCGCGATCGCCGGCGTCGAGTCCGTCGAGGCGGACGGCCGGCGCGGCGCGGTCTACCGGCGCATCGTCCGCGTGCCCGGCGCGCGCGTCGCCGAGCGGATCGGCTGGATCGAGGTCGCGCGGCCCGCGGGCCGCGACGCCGCGCGCGACGTCGTCGAGATCCGCGTCGATCCGGCGCTGGTCGGCTCGATTCCCGCGGTGCTGGCCCGCGTGCGCCGCGTCTTCGACCTCGGCTGCCGGCCCGACGAGGTCGCCGCGGTGCTCGGGCCGCTCGCGGCAGGGCACGAAGGCCTTCGGCTGCCCGGCGCGTTCGACGGCTTCGAGATCGTGGTCCGCGCGATCCTCGGCCAGCAGATCACCGTCAAGCACGCGCGCACCCTCGCCGGCCGGTTCGCGGCCGCCTTCGGCGAGCCCCGGCCCACGCCGTGGTCCGCGCTGTCGCATGCGTTCCCGTCGGCGGCGTCGATCGCGGACCGCGATCCGGCCGAGATCGCGGCGCTCGGCGTGATCCGGACGCGGGCGCGCACGATCGTCTCGCTGGCCCGCGCGATCGCGCACGAGGGGTTGAGGCTGGAGCCCGACGGCGACGCCGCCGCGACGCTCGAGCGGCTGCGGGCGGTCCCGGGCATCGGCGACTGGACCGCGCAGTACCTGGCGATGCGCGCGCTCGGCTGGCCCGACGCCTTCCCTGCGGCCGACGTCGGCGTGATGAAGGCGCTGGGCGTGAAGACGCCGCGCGAGGCGCTGGCCGCGGCCGAGGCCTGGCGTCCCTGGCGCGGCTACGCGGTGATCCATCTCTGGCGCACGCTCGCGCCGTTCCGCATCGAGGAGTGACCGTCATGCACTACACCCTGCTGCCGAGCCCGCTCGGCGAGATCCTGCTCGGCTTCGACGACGCGTCGCTGCTCGGCCTGTGGTTCGTCGGCCAGAAGGACCAGCCGGCGATCGGCCCCGACTGGGTCCGCGACGACGCGCATCCGATCGCGCGCCGCACCGCCGATCACCTCGAGCGGTATTTCCGCGGCGAGCCGGCGGACTTCGACGTGCCGATCCGCTTCCGCGGCACGCCCTTCCAGGTCGGGGTCTGGCGGGCGCTGCAGGCGATCTCGCACGGCGAGGTCGTCAGCTATGCCGAGCTCGCGCGGCGTGTCGGGTCGCCGGCCGCGGTGCGCGCGGTGGGCGCGGCCGTGGGGCGCAATCCGGTGTCGATCTTCGTGCCCTGCCACCGCGTGGTGGGCAGCGACGGGTCGCTGACCGGCTACGCGGGCGGGCTGCCGCGCAAGACGCACCTGCTGACTCTGGAGCGGGTGCTCGACGCGGCGGGTCGGGTGCGGCCCCGGGGCGCGCCGGCGCCCTCGGCGCTGCCGCTGGAGGCTCGCGCATGACGGTCGTGGCGATGCGCCGATGAAGCGCCGCGACGTCGTCGACCTCGGCCTGCTCGCCGCGATCTGGGGGGGCTCGTTCCTGTTCATGCGGATCGCCGTGC
>JBAXJZ010000615.1:0-2537 GCA_037137595.1 Burkholderiales bacterium
CGAGCAGCAGCTCGGCCACGCGGGCCGGGACCTGCTCGGGCAGGTAGTGGCCGGCCCCCTCGATCCCGACGAACCGGTAGGCTGGGCCGCCGTGCGCCGCGGTCCCCTCGGCGGCGACCCGCCCCACGGTGTGGTCCTCGGTTCCCCAGACGTACAGCACGGGCATCCGGATCGGCGGCATCGTGTCGGCGCCGAGTCCCCCGGCGGTGGCGCGGTACCACTCGATCGCGGCCTCGAGCGCACCGGGCGGCTCGAGCGTGGCAGCGTGGGCGGCGGCGAGCGACGGCGGCACGCCGCGCTCGACGAGGCCGCGTTCGATCTCCACGTCGCCGCCGCGCCGCCAGCGTCGCGGCGCGTCCTCGGCGAGCAGCGTGCGGTGATGGCCCGAGCGCATGCGCTGGCCGGGGTCGTCGCGCAGCGCCGCGCCGAACGCCACCGGATGCGGGCGCGACAGCACCGCGAGCGAGGCGATCCGCTCCGGCGCCCGGCTCGCGGCGTGCCACGCGACCTGGCCGCCCCAGTCGATGCCGACGAGGTGCACGCGGGCCGCGCCCATCGCGTCGATCAGGCCGAGCGCGTCGTCGACCAGCGCCTCGGTCCGGTAGGCATCGGTGCCGACCGGCCGCGCGCCCGGCGAGTAGCCGCGCTGGTCGGGCGCGACGCAGCGCCATCCGGCCGCCGCGAGCGAGGGCAGCACCTCGCGCCACGCGTGACGGCTCTGCGGAAAGCCGTGCAGCAGCAGCACGGTCTCGCCGTCGTCGGGGCCGCAGACGTCGACGTCGAACACGAGGCCGGCGTGGGCGAGGGTGGTCTGGCGCGGGCGTGCGGGATCGTCGGTCGGGGTCATCGGATGAGGGTCCAGGGGTCAGACGTAGGCGATCAGGCGTCCGGCGACGATCGTGCAGGCCCACAGCAGCAGCGAGACGGCGCCCGCGATCCGCATCGACGCGGGCGGCGGCTCGGTCGACGCGAGCGCCTCCCGGACCGCGCTCGCATGGAACCAGGCCGCGTTCAGGCCGGCGAGCGACAGCAGCGCGAGCTTCGCCGCGAACATCCTGTTGCCGACCAGGTCGCCCGCGTTCGCGACGAAGAGCAGTGTGCCCGAGGCGACCGCGCCCGCGAAGCCCGCGAGCGCCACCGGCAGCGTGCTCCGCAGCAGCGGGGCGATCGCGACGTGCCGCAGCGCGCCGAGCAGCCGCAGGTCGACGACCGCGATCGAGCCGACCAGCAGCGCGACCGACAGCAGATGGACCGACTCCACGGCGGGGAACACCCAGCCGGTCTGCAGCCAGCGCGCGAGCGCGGTGTTCGCGAGCGGCTCGGCGAGCGCGGCGGCGGTGCTCACGGCGCGCCCCCGGCGCGGCGCGCGGCGAAGATCGTCGCGAGCGCGGTCCAGCGCGGCAGGGCCGCGAGCCCCTCGACGGGCACCGGCAGCTTCTGGCGCCAGTTCGGCGGCACGTCGGGCGTACCCGGCAGGTTGGGCTGGCGAACGAGGCCGGCGACGTCCTCGAGCTGCACGATCGCGAGCCGCGCCGTCGACGCCGCGAGCCAGCGGTGCAGCCGCTCGCACAGGTCGCCGCCGTCGATGCCGGCCGCGGCGAGGCCGGCCTCGATCCGCCCGAGGTCCTCGCGGCGCTCGTCGCGCTGCCGCGCGGCAGCCTCCGGGTCGATCAGGCCCAGCGCCTCCCGCTCGGTGATCTCGCGGCCCTCGGCCCAGCCGTCGATCGTCGGCAGGTCGTGCGTGCTCGCGCAGACCGCGGCGAGCGGCGGCAGCGACCGCGGGTCGACGAGCCGGCCCTGCGCGTCGCGCTCGAACCAGGCGACCTTGTACGAGAGCACCCCGGCGCGCGCGAGCCGTTCGCGCAGGCCGGGCCGCACGGTGCCGAGGTCCTCGCCGATGACCAGTGCGCGCTGGCGCACGCTCTCGGTCGCGACGACGTCGAGCATGGCTTCGAGCGGGTAGCCGACATAGGCGCCGTCGGCCGGCTTGCGGCCGCGCGGCACCCAGAACAGCCGCTCGAGGGCCATCACGTGGTCGATCCGCAGGCCGCCGGCGCCGGCCATCGCCGCGCGCAGCAGCTCGGCGAAGGGCTCGAAGCCGGCTTCCGCGAGCGCCTCGGGGCGCCAGGGCGGCAGGCCCCAGGCCTGGCCGTCCGGGCCGAGCGGATCGGGCGGCGCGCCGATCTCGTGGCCGTCGTCGACGAGGCCGGGGCGCGACCAGGCGTCGGCGCCCGCCGGATCGGCACCGACGGCGAGGTCGGCGATCGGGCCGATCGTCGCGCCCGCGGTCCGCGCGGCCGCGCCCGCGGCGCGCCACTGGCGGTCGGCGAGCCACTGCACGAAGGCGTGGAAGGCCACGCGGTCGGCGTGTGCACGCTCGAACGCGCGGGTCGCGTCGGTGTCGGGATGCTCGAAGCCCGCCGGCCACACGCGGCGGTCGGCAACGCCGTGGTGCTCGGCGAGCGCCTCGAAAAGCAGGTGGGCGCGCAGCCGCGGCTTCGCGTCGGCGAGCCATGCGTCGAAGTCGCGCGCGGCCT
>JBAXJZ010000616.1:0-2534 GCA_037137595.1 Burkholderiales bacterium
GGCCGGCATCGAGGCGCACGTCGCCGCGGTCTGCGCGTCGACCTCGCTCGGCGTGATCGTCTACGGCCGCGCGAACTGCCGGCCGCGCGCCGAGACGCTGGCGCGGCTGTGCGACCGCCACCCGAACCTCGTCGGCTACAAGGACGGACTCGGCGAGTTCGAGGAGCTGTGGGCGATCCGCACGCGGCTCGCCGGCCGCCTCGTCGTGCTCAACGGCATGCCGACCGCCGAGGTCTACGCGTCGGCGTACCGGGGCATGGGCATCCCGTCGTACTCGTCGGCGGTCTACGCGTTCCTGCCCGACTACGCGCTCGCGTTCTTCGACGCGGTGTCGGCCGGCCGGCTCGCCGACGTCGAGCGGATGATGGCCGAGTTCTTCGTGCCCTACGGCCGGCTGCGCGCCCGCCAGCCGGGCTACGCGGTCGCGATCCCGAAGGCCGGCACGGCGCTGGTGGGGCGCGGTGCCGGCCCGGTCCGCTCGCCGCTGTCCGACCCGACGCCCGAGGAGCGCGAGGCACTCGCCGCGCTGATCGCCAAGGTGGCCGACGTGCGGCGGACAGCGCCGAAGACGGCCACGCTGCACTGAGACGGAGACCGCGATGACCGTGAGGATCGTCACCGCGTCGTCGAGCGCGACGCTGCCGGCCGACTGCCGCGGGCAGGTGGTGGTGTCGGGCTCGTACGGCGGCGAGTACAACGCGTGGCACGCGGCGAAGTGGGGCATCCGCGGCGTGGTGCTGTGCGACGCGGGCGTGGGTCGCGACCGCGCCGGGGTCAAGGGTCTCGACTGGCTCGACCGGCTCGGCATCCCCGGCGCGACCGCCGACACGATGACCTGCCACATCGCCGACGGCGAGCACGTGCTGGAGCACGGCACGGTCTCGTTCGTGAACGACGCCGCGCGCACGCTCGGCTGCGCGCCGGGTCAGTCCGTCCGGGACTGCGCCGAGCGGATGAAGGCCGGCCCGGTCGTCGACGCGACGCTGCCGGCGATCGCGGGCGGCCAGCGGCACACGGTGCACGACGTGCCGGGCGAGCCGAAGGTGATCTGCAGCGACGCGGCGCCGATGCTGACGCTGGAGGACGCGGGCGCGATCGCGGTCACCGGCTCGCACGCGGCGCTCTTCCGCGGCCGGCCCGACGACGTGATCAAGCCGGCGCTGCACGCGGTCTTCTTCAGCGACGCCGGCGTGGGGCTCGATGGCGCCGGCATCGCGCGGCTCGCGGACCTCGACGGGCGCGCGATGCCGGCGGGCACGGTTTCCGCCGACAGCGCCCCGATCGGCGACGCGCGCCGGATCCTCGACGAGGGCGTGCTGTCGCACGTCAACCGTTCGGCGGCGGCGCTCGGCCTCGCTCCGGGGCAGCGGTTGCGCGACGCGGTCGACCGGCTGCTCGAGCGGGCGCGGGGGAGCGGCCGGTGAAGGTCGAGCAGGCGCTCAACATCGACGATCTGCGGCGGATGGCCAGGCGACGCCTGCCGAAGATCCTCTACGACTGCATCGAGTCCGGCGTCGAGGACGAGCGCGGCATCGTCCGCAACGAGCGCGCCTTCGGCGAGTTCCGGCTGATGCCGCGCTACGGCGTCGACGTGACCCGCCGCGATCCGTCGCTGGAGCTGTTCGGGCGGCGCTGGGCGCTGCCGTTCGGCATCGGGCCGACCGGCTTCGCGGGACTCTTCCGCCGCGGCGCCGACGGCATGCTCGCGCGCGCGGCCGCGAAGGCCGACATCCCCTACGTGCTGTCCGGCGCCAGCGTGGCCGACCTCGAGGAGGTGGTCGCCGAGGCGCCGGACCACGTCTGGTACCACCTCTACGCGGCGAAGGAGGTGCGCATCACCGACGACATCGTCGACCGCGCGCGTGACGCCGGCGTCGGCCACCTGGTGGTCACCGTCGACAACCCGGTGCTGCCCAAGCGCGAGCGGGACATCCGGAACGGGTTCGCGCTGCCGCTGAAGCTGCGGCCGTCGATCCTCGCCGAGATGCTCACGCACCCGGCGTGGATCCTCGAATACCTGCGCTCCGGCGGCCTGCCGACGATGGGCGCGTGGGCCCGCTATGCACCGGACCCGACCGATCCGGCGACGGTCGGCGCGTTCTTCCGGACGCAGAGCCCCTCGGTGCAGACCTGGTCGGACCTCGAGCGGATCCGCAGGCGCTGGCCCGGTCGCTTCCTGGTGAAGGGCCTGCAGCATCCGGACGACGCGCGCCGGGCGGTGGCGATCGGCGCCGACGCGGTGATCGTCTCGAACCACGGCGGCAAGGTGTTCGACCCGCTGCCCTCGCCGCTGGAGACGCTGCCCGCGGTGCGCGCGGCGCTTCCGGCCTCGGTCCCGGTGCTGCTCGACAGCGGGATCCGCCGCGGCACCGACGTGCTGATCGCGCTCGCGCTGGGGGCCGACTTCGTGTTCGTCGGCCGGGCGACGCTGTACGGCGTCGTCGCCGGCGGGCAGGCCGGGGCGGAGCGTGCGGTCGCGATCCTCGCCGACGAGATCGATCGCTCGCTCGCACTGGTCGGCAGCGCGCGCGCCG
>JBAXJZ010000617.1:0-2533 GCA_037137595.1 Burkholderiales bacterium
TCGCCGGCGCGCGCTTCTACGTGCCCGCGCGTCCGCAGCCGGCGGTGATCGCGCCGCCCCCGTGGGACGTCGCCGCGGCGTCGCTGCGCGCGGGCCTCGCGGCCTGCGAGGCCCGCAAGGTGCCGGTGGCGCTGCACGAGTTCGACGGCGTGCCGCTCTGCGTGCTCGGCCACGACGAGGCGCTGCAGCGGGTCTACCGCATCAACCCCACGCGGCGCGTGGCGCGTCGGCCCGGCGCGTCCCTCGGCGCGGACTGCGCGCGCTGCGCGGTGCGGGACCACTGCCACGGGGTCTCCGACGGCTACCGCGCGGCGAACGGCGAGGTGGGCCTCGCGCCCTTCGCGGCGAAGCCCCGGAAGATCTTCGAGCAGCGCACGACGCCGCGGCGCGAGTGGACCGACGCGCAGCGCCGCGCGGCCTCGCTGGTGGTCAACCGGGTGCTGCGCCCGACGGTGCACTGCAACCAGGACTGCCCGTTCTGCAGCGCCAACGAGACCACGGAGAACGTCTTCAAGCGCCCCGAGGACATGTACCGCCGCATCGCGCGCATGGCGCGCTCGGGGGTGCGTTACATGTCCTTCTCCGGCGGCGAGCCCGCGCTCTCGAAGGACCTCGTGCACTACATCCGCGCGGCGTCGCGGCTCGGGGTGAAGGACATCGAGCTGGTGACCAACGGCGCGCTGCTCGACGCGCCGGAGAAGGTGCGGCCGCTGCGGGAGGCCGGGCTCACGAAGGCCTTCGTCTCGCTGCACGCCCACGACGAGGCGCTCTCCCGCCGGTCGACGGCGAAGATCGGCGACTGGGCGAAGACCGTGCGCTGCATCGACGCGATGCTCGAGGCCGGCGTGCGCGTGTCCGTGAACCACGTGATCACGGCGCTGAACTACCCGTACCTCCCGCGCTTCGCGGAGCTCGTGAGCGCGCGCTGGGGCGGCGCCGTGGAGGTGTCCTTCGCCTTCGTGACGCCGCAGTACCGCGCGCTGGAGAACCTCGCGCTGGTGCCGCGGATCTCCGAGGTGATGCCGTACCTCCGCCGGGCGATGCGGCTGTTGCAGGAGCGCGGCAGCGGCTTCGTGGTGGGCTCGCGGCAGGGGATCCCGCCGTGCTTCCTCGGGGAGTTCACGGCGTGGAGCGACTTCGTCGAGATGTCCCCGCAGGCGCACGCCGACGACGCGCCGCAGAAGGTCCGCGGCCCGGGCTGCGACCGGTGCCGCTTCTCGGCGCAGTGCGTGGGTCTGTGGCGCCACTACGCCGCGCGCTACGGGTTCGACGAGCTCACGCCGGGGGAGGGCGTGCCGCTCACCCCGGAGCAGCTCCAGGTGCTCTCGGTCCACAGCCCGCCGCGGCGCTTCGATGAGGCCCACGCGGCGCTGCGCTACCCGCCGCGGGAGGACCCGCCGCTGCCCGAGGAACCACCGATCCCGCGCGCGGCGCGACGGCTGCCGGTGCTCGCGCCGGCCCGCGCGCTGCGGGTGGCGCTGCTCGGGAGCGGGTCCCACGCGCAGCGGCTCGCGCGGGCGATGGCGAACGTCCCGGGGATGACCCTCGCGGGGGTGGCCTCGCCGCACCTGCTGGACCGCGACCCGGGCCCCTTCGCGGCGGTGCCGAGGGAGCGCGACGCGGCGGCGCTGCTCGACGCGTTGCGACCGGACGCGGCGGTGGTCGCCGCGGCGACGCTCGCGCACCACGACCTCGCGGCGCTCTGCGCGCAGCGGGGGATCCCGTGTCTGGTGGAGAAGCCCCTGGCGTTCACCGCGGCGCAGGCCGACGCGATGGTCGCGCTGGGGGAGGGGGCGTTGGTGATGCCCGCCCACGCGATGCGCTTCGCGCCGGGGGTCGTCGCGCTGCGCGAGGTGCTCGCCGCGGGGACCTTCGGTCGGGTGCTGCGCGCGCGCTGCACCAAGCGCTTCGTGAGCGGCGGGGTGGAGGCGCCGTCGACGTGGTCCCGGGACGCGCTCTACCAGGTGCTCTACCACGCGGTGTATCTGCTCGGCGTCGTGACCGGGACCTGCGCGCCGGAGGTGCTGCGCGTGGACGCGCGGGGCGCGCACCGGCCCGAGACCGTGCGCGCGACGCTTCGCGCGCCGGGCGGCGTCGACGCCGAGGTGCTGCTGGACTTCACCGGCACGTCCCCCTTCGACGAGCTCGCGGCCTTCGGCGAGCACGGCCGCCGCCTCGCGTGGCAGCGCGAGGACGCCCAGGAGTCCCTCGTCCACGACACCCCTTCGGGGGACCGCACGACTTCTGTCGACCGCGGCAGCGACGCCGAGGGCATGCTCGCGGCCTTTCGCGACGCCGTGCTCGCGCGGGGCCCCTCGCCGATCCCCACCGCCGACGGCCGCGACGCGATGCGTACCGCGCAGGCCATCGTCGACGGCCTCGGCGCCTTCCTCGCGCGCCCCAACGCCCCCAAGCACGTCGCCTCCCCGGCGATGCGCGGGCGATGACAGAGTTCCAGAGTCTGTCAGTCTGTAACTCTGGCTCCCGGGGGTCTCCGGGGTGCGCCACCTGCGGTGTAGGTCGCTGCGGCGCC
>JBAXJZ010000618.1:0-2530 GCA_037137595.1 Burkholderiales bacterium
GTTCGCGGCGGCGACGCCAAGAAGTGACCGCCGACGTCCCCCCGCCGCGGCGCGACAGGGGGGACGGGCGAGGCGCCCGCCGCGCGGGCGCTGCCGTCAGGCCGCGTCGCCCCGCATCGCCGCCTGAGCAACCGCGATCGCGGTTGCGTTGAGCACGCGGCGCATCGTCGAGGCCGGTGTCAGCACGTGCACCGGGCGCGCCGCGCCCAGCAGGATCGGGCCGATGGTGATGCCCTTGCCGCCGGTCACCTTCAGCACGTTCAGCAGGATGTTGGCCGCGTCCAGGTTCGGCATGACCAGCAGGTTCGCCGTGCCGGTCAGCGTCGACTCGGGCAGGAACTCGCGACGCACCTCCTCCGACAGGGCGGCGTCGCCGTGCATCTCGCCGTCGCACTCCACGCCGGGCACCCGCTCCCGGAACAGCGCCGCCGCCGCGCGCATCCGCCGCGCGCTCGGCCGCTCGCTCGCGCCGAACATCGAGTGCGAGACGAAGGCCACCTTCGGCGCGACCGCGAACGAACGCATCTGCTCGACCGCCATCCGCGCGATCTCGGCGAGCTGCTCGGCGTCGGGCTCGTCGTTGACCAGCGTGTCGGTGAGGAACAGCGTGTGCTCCGGCATCATCAGCGCGTTCAGCGTCGCGAAGCACGACGCGCCGCGCGCCAGGCCGATCACGTCCTTCACGCGGCCGAGGTGGTCGTCGAAGCGGCCGACCAGGCCGCAGACCATCGCGTCGGCGTCGCCGCGCCGGATCATCATCGCGGCGATGGTGGTCGCCGAGCGCCGGATCGTCGCCTTCGCGAGCTCGGGCGTCACGCCGCGGCGGCCCATCAGCTGCCGGTAGTCGGTCCAGTAGTCGCGGAAGCGCGCGTCGTCCTCGGGGTCGGTGACCTCGAAGTCCACGCCCGGACGGATCCGCAGCCCGGCGCGCTTGCAGCGCGTCTCGATCACCGAGGGCCGGCCGATCAGGATCGCCTTCGAGACCAGGCCTTCCTCGATCGCGGCCTGCACCGCGCGCAGCACGCGCTCGTCCTCGCCCTCCGCGTAGGCGACGCGGGCCGGCTTCGCGCGGGCGGTGGCGAACACCGGGCTCATGAAGAGGCCGGTGTGCGAGACGAAGCGCTGCAGCGAGCGGCGGTAGGCGTCGAGGTCGGCGATCGGGCGCGTGGCCACGCCCGAGTCCATCGCCGCCTTCGCGACCGCGGGCGCGATCCGCAGGATCAGCCGGCTGTCGAAGGGCTTCGGGATCAGGTAGTCGGGACCGAAGGCCAGCTCCTGGCCGGCGTAGGCGGCGGCCACCTCGTCGGAGATCTCGGCCTTGGCGAGGTCGGCGATCTGCCGCACGCAGGCGAGCTTCATCGCCTCGGTGATCCGCGTGGCGCCGGCATCGAGCGCGCCGCGGAAGATGTACGGGAAGCAGAGGACGTTGTTGACCTGGTTCGGGTAGTCCGAGCGGCCGGTGGCGATGATGCAGTCGGGCCGCACGGCCTTCGCGAGCTCGGGCCGGATCTCGGGCTCGGGGTTGGCGAGCGCGAGGATGATCGGCCGGTCGGCCATCGTCGAGACCATGTCCTGCGTCAGCACGCCGGCGGCCGAGCAGCCGAGGAACACGTCGGCGCCGCGGCAGACGTCGGCGAGCGTGCGCGCGTCGGTCTTCTGCGCGTAGCGCTGCTTCGACGGGTCCAGGCCCTCGCGGCCGGTGTGGACCACGCCCTTCGAGTCGCACATGAAGACGTGCTCGCGCTTCACGCCCAGGCCCACCAGCACGTCGAGGCAGGCGATCGCCGCCGCGCCCGCGCCCGAGACCGCGACCTTGACCGCACCGATGTCCTTGCCCACCAGCTCCAGGCCGTTGAGGATCGCGGCCGCAGAGATGATCGCGGTGCCGTGCTGGTCGTCGTGGAAGACCGGGATGTTCAGCCGATCGCGCAGCTTGCGCTCGATCTCGAAGCACTCGGGCGCCTTGATGTCCTCGAGGTTGATGCCGCCCAGCGTGGGCTCGAGCGCGGCGACGATCTCGACCAGCTTGTCCGGATCGCGCTCGGCGAGCTCTATGTCGAAGACGTCGATGCCGGCGAACTTCTTGAAGAGGCAGCCCTTGCCCTCCATCACCGGCTTGCCGGCGAGCGGGCCGATGTCGCCCAGGCCGAGCACCGCGGTGCCGTTGGTGACCACGCCGACCAGGTTGCCGCGCGAGGTGTACTCGGCTGCGAGCGTGGGATCGCGCTCGATCTCCAGGCAGGCGTACGCCACCCCGGGCGAATAGGCGAGCGACAGGTCGCGCTGGTTCGACAGCGGCTTGGTCGGGGTGATCGAGATCTTCCCGCGGCTGGGCGCGCGGTGATAGTCGAGGGCGGCGTCCCGGAGCGCCTGCTCGGCGGGCGACAGGGTTGGGCGGTCGGTGGGCATGGCGTCTCCGTGGTCCGTGACACCCGGCCCGCGATGGGCGCCGGAGGAGGGGTCCCCGCGGCCGGGGGGCGATGATAGCGCCGCCGGGCGGTCGCGGCCCGAATCCCGACCTCCGGGTGCG
>JBAXJZ010000619.1:0-2514 GCA_037137595.1 Burkholderiales bacterium
GATCAGCTCGATGCCGCAGTCGAGCCGGGGCGGCTGGTTGCCGTCGATCCGCGCCAGCGTGGGCGGCACCGGCAGCGCCTCGACCGCGCGACGCATCGCGAGCAGCGAGGCCTGCAGGATGTTCAGCCGGTCGATCTCCTCGACGCTCGCGTGCGCCACCGCCCAGGCGAGCGCGCGCTCGCGGATCTCGACGGCGAGCGCATCGCGGCGGGCGGCGCTCAGCGCCTTGCTGTCGCGCAGGCCCGCGATGGGGCGGGCCGGGTCGAGGATCACCGCCGCGGCGACGACCGGGCCGGCGAGCGGCCCGCGGCCGGCCTCGTCGACGCCGCAGACCCGGGTCGCGTCGAAGGCGAGCTCGAGCCCGCCCTGCGCGGCGGCGGGCGCACGACGCCTCGGCTGCGCGGCGACCCGCGAGCGCGCGTCGTCGGCGCCGCGTCGGCTCATCGCGACACCTGCCGCCTCGCGGCGCGCATCTCGAGCAGCACCTCCGCGGCCCGTTGCCCGCAGTCGCGGCGCAGCTGCTCGTGCAGACCGGCGAAGCGCTCGGCGAGCCGCGCGGCGAGCGCCGGGTCCTCGAGCTGGCCGAGCAGCGCCGCCCCCATCGCCTCGGGCGTCGCGGCGTGCTGGATGAACTCCGGCACCACGCTGTCGTGGCAGAGGATGTTCGGCAGGCCGATCCACGGCAGGTAGCCCATCCGCCGCATGATCCGGTACGACAGCAAGGCCATCCGGTAGGCGATCACCATCGGCTTGCGGTAGAGCGCGACCTCGAGCGTGGCGGTGCCGCTGGCGACCAGCACCGCGTCGGCCGCCGCGATCGCGTCGTGCGACCGTCCCATCACCAGCCGGACGTCCGCATTCGCCGGCAGCCGCGCGGACGCGAGCATCGACCTCAGCCGGCCGTAGAGGGTCTCGGTCGCGGCGGGGACGACGAAGACGAGGTCCGGCCGGCGCGCGGCCAGCCAGCCGATCGTGGCGACGAACGCGGGCGCGATGTAGGTGATCTCGCCGGCGCGGCTGCCCGGCATCACCGCGACCACCTGGCCCGACTCCGGCAGTCCGAGCGCGCGCCGCGCCCCCGCGACGTCGGCCTGCATCGGGATCGCGTCGGCGAGCGGATGGCCGACGTAGGTGGCGGGCACGCCCGCGTCGTCGTAGAGCTTCTGCTCGAACGGGAAGACCAGCAGCATCCGGTCGACCGAGCGCCGGATGGTCTCGATCCGCTTGCCGCGCCACGCCCAGATCGAGGGACCGATGAAGTGCGCGACGCGGATGCCGGCCGCACGCAGGCGGCGCTCGAGATCGAGGTTGAAGTCGGGCGCGTCGACACCGACGAACACGTCGGGGTTCCAGCCGCGCATGCGGTCGTTCAGGCGCTCGCGGATCGCGCGCAGCTTCGGGTACTCGCGGATGACCTCGGCATAGCCGCGCACGGCGAGCGTCTCCGACGGCCACCAGGCGTCGAAGCCCCGCGCGCCCATCGCCGGGCCGCCGATGCCGCCGGCCTGCAGGCCGTCCGGTCCGCCGACCCGCGAGAGCAGGCCGTCGAGCACCGAGGACGCGAGCAGGTCGCCGGAGGTCTCGCCGGCGACCATCCCGATCCGGAACGGGGTGCGGCCATCGGTGGCCGCGACGTTCGCGTCGGGCACGGCGGGCCGCGCGCTCAGCGGACGATGCCCCGCTCGACGCGCGCGAGGAAGGCGGTGAGCAGGCGCAGCGCGTCGGGCGCGGACAGTGCCGAAGCCGGCAGCGGCGCGTCGCCCGTCGGCACCACGGCGAGCCCCGCCAGCTCGGCCTCGAGCCGTTCCCGGGCCTGGGCGAGCGTGAGCTCGGAGCGGTAGAGCGTCCGGTAGGCGCGCTTGAGCAGCGACACCGTCTCGGCCTCGAAGCCGCGGCGCTTGAGCCCTTCCGTGTTGAGCCCGTGCGGCGCCGACGGATTGCCCGAGACCATGGTGTAGGGCGGCACGTCGTGCAGCAGGATGGTGCCGGTGCCGGTCATCGCGTGGCCACCCACCTTGCAGAACTGGTGGACCTGCGTGCAGCCGCCCAGGATGACCCAGTCGCCGAGCTCGACGTGACCGCCGAGGTTCGTGGTGTTCGCGAGGATGGTGTGCGAGCCGATCCGGCAGTCGTGCGCGATGTGCACGTAGGCCATGACCCAGTTGTCGTCGCCGATGGTCGTGGTGCCGGCGTCCTGGACGGTGCCGCGGTTGACCGTCACGCACTCGCGGAAGGTGTTGCCGTCGCCGATCACCAGCGTCGTCGGCTCGCCCCGGTACTTCTTGTCCTGCGGCGGCCCGCCGATCGTCGCGTGCGGATGCACGACGTTGCCGCGGCCCAGCGTGGTCGGCCCCTCGACGGTGGCGTGCGCGAGGATCCGCGTGCCGGCGCCGATCCGCACGCCCGCACCGACCACCGCGAACGGTCCGACCTCGACCTCGGCGTCGAGCTCGGCCGACGGATCGACCAGCGCGGACGGATGGATGCGCGCCATGCTCAGGCACCCCCAGGAGG
>JBAXJZ010000620.1:0-2503 GCA_037137595.1 Burkholderiales bacterium
CCGATGGGCGACGGCGGCGGCCCGGGCCTGAGCGAACGGCTGACGCCCGCGATCGGCGCGCTGCCGCTCGCGCCGGCTCAGCGTCGGACGGTGGAGTCCGCGACCGGGCTGCTCGGCCGCGCGCTCTCCGAACCCGACGCCGAAGGCGCGATCCGCAAGCTGCTCCGACGCCTCGAGGCGCCGATGCTGCGGCTCGCGCTGAGCGATCCGATCTTCCTGGATTCGTCGCAGCATCCCGGCCGCCGTCTGGTCGACATGATCGAGCAGTGCGCGATCGCCACCGACGATCGCGGCCGCTTCGAGGACCCGAAGCTCGAGCGCCTGCTGAACCGCGTCGTCGATCGCGTGGCGGCCGAGGTCGACGGCGACCCGACGGTGCTCGAGCGCAACGCGCGGCTGATCGAGCGGCTGCTCGTCCCGCTGCGCGAGGCGCGGCGACGCCGCGTGGAGCGTCTGCAGCAGGCCTTCGAGGCCCGCGAGTCGGTCCGCACCGCACGCTGGCGCGCCGAGCACGCGCTCGCGGAGCGGCTCGGGCGTCGCTCGGTCCCGGCGTCGGTGCACGCGCTGCTCGATGCCGGCTGGCTGCAGCACATGATCCTCGCCGAGATCCGCGGCGGAGGGCGCGCGGAGGCGGCGGCGCCCGCGATCGAGACGATCGAGCGCCTGGTCGGCGCGCTGTCCGGCGCCGACGCCGAGGCGATCGCCGCAGCGCGCCGCGCGGTGCGCACCGAGATCGAGCCGGTGATGTGCACGATCGGCATCGAAGCCGACCGGACCGAGGCCTGTCTGCGGGCCCTCGAGGAGGCGCTCGATGCGGCCGGGCGGGGCGAGCCCCCGCCGGCCGACACGCCGCTGGTCGATCCCGAGGCCGATGCGCCGACCGACGCACAGCTCGCGTTCGCGCGGCGGCTGCGGATCGGCGACTGGTGGCACGTGGACGAGGACGGCGGCCCGCGGGCGATGCAGCTCGTGTGGATCAGCACGCCGCCGAGGACCTGCGGCTTCGCGAGCCGCGCAGCCAACCACCGCCATGAACTCGCGCTCGACGCCTTCGCGGGCCGGGTCGACGCCGGCCGCATGCGGCCCTGCACCGACCGCGACAGCCCGCTGCTGGAGCGCTCCGAGCTCGCGCTGCTCGACGACGGCTGGCGCGCGTTGCGCGAGCGGACCCAGCGCGATCCGGTGACCGGCCTGCCGAACCGGCGCGGGTTCCTGCGGCTGGTCGCCGAGTCCGCCGCCGACGGCGCGGCCCGCTGGATCGGGCTGCTGCATTTCGACACCCTCGGCATGGTCGGCACCCGCTGCGGCGTCGACGCGGCCGAATCGCTGCTGCGTGCGCTCGCGGCCCGCACCGCCGAGACGCTCGGTCCGCAGGCGCTGCTCGGCCGGTACGGCGACGACACGTTCACCCTGGCGGTGCCCGCGCCCGACCAGAGCGACGGCGAGGCGCTGCTCGGCGCCATCGTCGAGGCGCTGCGCGACCATCCGTTCGAGCACGGCACCGAGCGCTACCGGGTCGGCGTGAACGTCGGCCTCGCGCGCTGGCAGCCGGACCCCGCCGGACCCGACGAGGCGGTCGGCCGCGCCGAATCCGCCTGTGCGGTCGCACGCGAGCGCGGCCGCAACCGCGGGCAGGTCTGGGACCTCGGCGGGCGCGAGCTGCGCAGCCACGAGTCGCTCGCCGACTGGGCCGGCCAGCTCGACCGGATGCTCGAGGGCGACGGCCTGTACCTGCGCTGCCAGCGGGTCGAGCCGATCGCCGGCGATCCGACGGTGCCGCCCTACTACGAGGTTCTGCTGGGCATCGACACCGCGAACGGCAGCGTCGACCCGTCGCAGCTGGTGACCGCGATCGAGCGGCTCGACCGCCAGCACGAGCTGGACCTCTGGGTGATGCGCCGGACCTTCGACTGGATCGACGCGAATCCCGAGACGTTCGAGTCGATCGGCGGGCTCGCGATCAACGTGTCGCCGCGCTCGCTCGACGACCGCACGATGCTGACGATGCTGGACGAACGGCTCGACCGGCTCGGCGAGCGCGCGCGCCGCGTCATCTTCGAGCTGACCGAGACCTCTGCGATCCAGTGCTACGGCGCCGCGCAGGACTTCATCCGACGGGTCCGGCACCACGGCTGCAAGGTCTCGCTCGACGACTTCGGCAGCGGCTGGGCCTCGTACGCCCACCTGAAGAACCTGCGCACGGACGTGCTGAAGATCGACGGATCGTTCGTGCGGGACATCGCCACCAATCCCGGCGACTTCGCGATGGTCCGCTCGATGCACGAGGTGGCCCGCTCGCTCGGCATGCGGACGGTCGCCGAGCACGTCGAGTCGGAGGAGGTGCTCGAGATGCTGCGCGGCCTCGGCATCGATTACGCGCAGGGCTGGGCCATCCACGCGGCCTGCCGCCTGGACGCGATCGCGCTCGGGCCGCAGGAGCCGGCGCTCGCCGCCGAGTCGAGCTAGGCGCCGGCGGCCCCGCCGCGCGCCGTTGGAACGCGCG
>JBAXJZ010000621.1:0-2503 GCA_037137595.1 Burkholderiales bacterium
GACGATCTGGACCCGGCTCGCGCCGCGGCCGCTCGAGGACGGCGGCGGCGCGGATCCCGTGCCGGTGCGGGTGCGCTGGGAGGTGCAGGACGAGGGCGGCTCACGCGTGGTCGCCTCGGGCGCCGCCGTGGCCGAGCCCGCCTGGGGCCACTCGGTGCGGGTCGAGCTCGCCGGCCTGCAGCCGGGGCGCGCCTACCGCTACCGGTTCGCCAGCGGCGACGCGGCGAGCGCGTCCGGACGCTTCCGGACGGCGCCCGCGGCGGGCTCGGGCGAGCGGCTGCGGCTGGTGTTCGCGTCGTGCCAGCAGTTCGAGCAGGGCTGGTACGCCGCGTGGCGCCACGCGGCGGCCGAGTCGCCCGACCTGATCGCCTTCCTCGGCGACTACATCTACGAATCGTCGTGGGGCCGCCGGCACGTCCGCAAGCACGATCCGGGCACGCCGCGCACCCTCGAGGCCTACCGGCGCCGCCACGCGCTCTACCGCGGCGACGCCGACCTGCAGGCCGCACACGCCGCCTGCGCGTGGGTCCTCACCTGGGACGACCACGAGGTCGAGAACGACTACGCCGACGACCGCTCGGAGCGCGGCGAGCCGCGCGAGGCCTTCCTCGCGCGGCGTGCGGCCGCCTATCGGGCCTACTTCGAGCACATGCCGCTGCCGTGGTCGGTCGCGCCGCGCGGCCCGTCGATGCGCCTGTACGGGCACGTCGACTGGGGCGCGGTCGCGCGGATCCACGTGCTCGACGACCGGCAGTACCGCACGCCGCAGGCCTGCTCCGCGCCGGGCTTCGCCGGCTCGCGCACCGTCGGCCCCGACTGCGCCGAGCGCCTCGATCCGGCGCGCACGATGCTGGGTGCCGAGCAGGAGGCCTGGCTCGCGCGTTCGCTGGGCGAGTCGCGGGCGCGCGCGAACGTGATCGCGCAGCAGACGCTGATCGGCCGCTGCGACCGGCGCCCCGGTCCGGAGGAGGCCTGGTGGACCGACGGCTGGGACGGCTATCCGGCCGCGCGCCGCCGGCTGCTCGAGGCCGTCCGCACGTCCGGCGCGGCCCGGCCGCTCGCGATCGGCGGCGACGTGCACGCGTTCTACGCGGGCGAGCTGCACGAGGACTTCGACCGGCCCGCCGCACGGCCGGTGATGACCGAGTTCGTCGGCGGGTCGATCAGCTCGCAGGGGCCGACGCAGCGGCAGGTGCAGACCCTGGTCGACGAGAACCCGAACCTGCGCTGGGCCGGCGGCGGCGTCAACGGCTACGGCGTGCTGGACCTCGGTCCGGCCGGCGCGACGGTGACGCTGCGCGCGATCGACGACGTCGGCGACGCCCGGGCCGGCGTGCGCACCTTGCGGCGCCTCGAGGTGCCCGCCGGGACGGGCCGGATCGAGGGCTGAGCCGCGATGCGGCTGCTGCTGGTCGAGGACGACGCGATGCTCGGCGACGCGATGGCGGCCGGCCTGCGCGCCGACGGCTTCGCGGTCGATCGTGCGGGCGACGCGCCGACCGCCGACACCGCGCTGCGGACCCAGCCCTACGACCTGGTGCTGCTCGATCTCGGACTGCCCGGCGGCGACGGGCTCGGCGTGCTGCGGGCGCTGCGGGCACGCGGCGACGACGTGCCGGTGCTGGTCGCCACCGCGCGCGACGCGCTCGCCTCGCGGGTCGCGGGGCTGGACGCGGGCGCCGACGACTATCTCGTCAAGCCCTTCGAGCCCGAGGAGCTCGCCGCGCGCATCCGCGCGCTGCTGCGCCGGCGCGCCGGCCGCGGCTCGCCGCTGCTGCGCGCGGGCGAGCTGACGCTGGACCCCGCGACCCGCGAGGTCCGGCTGCGCGGCGAACCGGTGGCGCTGTCCGCCCGAGAATACGCGCTGCTGCGCGCGCTGATGGACCGACCGGGCGCGGTGCTCTCGCGCGCACAGCTCGAGGAGAAGCTCTACGGCTGGAACGACGCGCCGGGCAGCAACGCGGTCGAGGTCCATCTGCACGCCTTGCGCCGCAAGCTCGGCTCGGGCGCGGTGCGCAACGTCCGCGGCGTGGGCTGGACGATGGCGGGCGAGCCGTGAGCTCGCTGCGGCGGCGGCTGCTCGCCTGGACCGGCGCGTGCCTCGCGATCGGGCTCGCGGCGGCCACCGCGGTCGTCGGGCTGCGCGCGCGCGAGTCGACCGGCGAGCTGCTCGACTACCAGATGGCGCGGATCGCGAGCGCGGTGCCGCCGCGTGCGCTCGGGCCGATGCCGCCGCCGCGACTCGAGGGGCTCGAGGTCGACCGCGACGTGGTGATCCAGATCTGGGACGCGTCGGGGCTGCGGATCTATGCGTCGCACGCCCATCCGACGCTGCCGGGGCTGGCGCCGCCGGGCTTCTCCGACGTCGCCGTCCCCGGTCCGGGCGGCGGCTGGCGGGTCTACGCGGTGCCGGTGGCCGGCAGCGTGGTGCAGGTCGCGCAGCCGCTCGCCGCGCGCGCCGCGCTCGCCTGGCGGACCCCGCTCGCCACCGTGGCGCCGATGC
>JBAXJZ010000622.1:0-2495 GCA_037137595.1 Burkholderiales bacterium
GGGCTGGACCGTCTCGCTGCGCGAGGCGCTCCTGGCGGCGAACCAGACCGTGAGCGGCGCGGGGATCGACCCGGCGGCCACCGACCGCATCCGCTTCCAGTTCGCCTCGGGCACCACGCAGACGATCACGCTGGCATCGGGGGCCGCGCTGCCCGCGATCGTCGCGCCGGTGGACCTCGATGGCGGGGCGGCGATCGGCGGCGCGCCCGCGATCGTGATCGACGGCTCGAACGTCGGCGGTACCGCCGACGGGCTCGTGCTCGCGCCCGGCGACGACGGCACGCCCCCGTCCGTGATCGGCGCCGCGGGCTCGCGGATCGCCGGCATCTCGATCGTCGGCTTCGGCGGCTCCGGCATCGTCGTCGGCGCCTCGTCGGTCACCGTCGAGAACACCTGGATCGGTGGCAGCGCCGTGGGCCCCGACGGCGAGATCGCGGGCACCGGCAACGGCGGCCGCGGCATCGTGGTGTCGGACGCGGCCGGCAAGCCGGTCACGGCGACCCTGCTGCGAAACAACGTGATCGCGAACAACGCGCTCGCCGGCATCGAGGTGCAGGGCGCGGGCGTGTCCGGCACGCGGATCCTCGGCAACCGGATCGAAGCCAACGGCAACGGATCGCCGACCGACGCGACGCAGCGCGCGGGCATCCTGCTCGGTGGCGGGGTGTCGAACGTCGGCGTGGGCATCGACCCGACGACGGGCGCGGTCCTCGGCAACATGATCGCCGGCAACGGCACGGCCGGCGTGCGGGCGCTCGCCGGCTCGGGCGGTCATTCGATCGTCGGCAACGCGATCAGCGGCGCCGCGGCGGTGATCGACCTGCAGGGCACCGGCCGGCCCGTCGCGCCGACCCTGCGGTGGGCCCAGCCCGGCCCGGTCGACGGCGTCAACGACTACGCGTCGGGCACCACCCAGGTCGCCGTGTCGCTGCCGGGCCGTGCCGGCGAGGTCTGGCGGATCGACTTCTACGTCGACACGACGCGATACACCGCCGTGCCGACGGTGGCCACGTCCGCGACGGGCTGGACCGCCGCCGGCTCGCGCTACTTCACCTTCACGCAGGACCGGACCGGCACCGCGACCTGGATCCCGCCGCTGGCGCTGCAGCAGGGCATGGCGGTGACCGCGACCGCGACGCTGGTCTCGTCCTCGGACCCGGCCCGGTCCGCGCCGATCGGCGCCACCTCGGCGATGTCGAGGCCCGTGGTGGTGGCGTTGGCGCCCGCCGGGTCGCCGCTGAGCTTCGAGGTGAGCGAGTCCGTCGACCCGGGCGCGAAGGGCCCGGTGCCGATCGGCCGAATCGTCTTCGACCGGCAGGGCGACGCGCCGATCGTCGCCTGGGCGGTCCGCAACGATTCCGGCAACCAGTTCTCGATCGACGGCACGGGCCTGCTGTCGTTCCGCGCGCCGCCCGACGCCGAGGGCGTGGGCGGCGTCGGCCCCCGGACCCTCACCGTCCGGGCCACGAATGCGTTCGGCGGCTTCGTCGACCTGGCCGTCACGGTGCGGGTGACCGACCTCAACGACCAGCGGCCGACCCTGGCGCTGCCGACCTCGCTCACCGGCCTCGAGGACGGGGCGATCCTGCTGTCCGATGCAAAGGCGCTCTCCGTGGGCGACAGCGACGCGACCGCTGCGAACGCGCGGGTGACCGTGTCGTTCGGCGTGGACCTCGGCACGCTGTCGCTGTCCGGACCCCCGCGCGCGGGCGTGTCGGTCGAGGTCTCGAACGGCGGCCTCGGTCTGTCGCTCGCGGGCGCTCCGGCCGACGTCACCGACGCGATGAAGCGCGTGGCCTTCGCCGCACCCGGGAACTGGAACGGGACCGCGGTGCTGAGGGTCCAGGCCGTCGACGGCGGCGGACTGTCGGCCTCGGGCACCGTGCAGCTCGTCGTCGCGCCGGTCAACGACGCGCCGCAGGTCGAGGTCGCCACCGGCGTGTCCGGCCTGATCGGCCGGGACCTCGCGGTCGGCGCCGGCATCCTGGCCGTCCGCGACGTGGATCCGAACGACACGCCGGCGGCGATCACGTACACGGTCGCGCAGGCGTCGGCGTCGGGCGCGCTGCGGCTCGGAGGCCGGACGCTCGCGAATGGCGACAGCTTCACGCAGGCCGACGTCGACGCGGGGCGGCTGAGCTTCCTCGGCAGCCGCGAGGGTGCCTCGAGCCTGGTGCTCACGGTCCGCGACGCGGCGGGTGCGGCCCCCGGCGGCGGGGCGATCACGCTGACGCTGAAGCTGTCGTCGCCGCCGGTCTCGGCGCAGGCGGGGTCGACGTCCTCGCCCTCGCTCCAGGCGTCGCGGCAGGCTGATTCCGCAGCGCCCTCGCCGGTGCTGGGGGAGTCCGCGACGACCCCGGCGACGGTCCAGGCGTCGGCGCCGGGGGCGTCCACGGGGTCAGGCGGTGCTGCGGGCGACGGCGGCAGCGCCGCCGCCACGGCGCAGGCCCGCGCGGGAGCGTCCGGTGTCGCCGCCGACCGGTCCGGGTCGGGCG
>JBAXJZ010000623.1:0-2492 GCA_037137595.1 Burkholderiales bacterium
GCCCGACGCTCGAGGACAGCACCCCCTATCGCGACATCCAGGCCGCGCGCTTCGAGTTGCCCGCCCCCCGCGACGGCGTGGCGGCCTCCATCACGGCCAGCCAGACCACTCCGATCCGGATCACCGACGTCAACGGACTGAGCGACTCGCATCCGGACGCGGCGATCCGCGACGACGGCTCGGGCTGCGTCGTGTTCCGCTCGGAGGACAAGACGCCGCCCTTGATCGGCAATCCGGACGACGGCATCTACCTCGTGGCCTTCGATTCGGCGGGGGGGGTCCAGGCGCAGGCGAACCGGGCGTTCGGGAACACGGGCGTGCGGCTCGCGGGTTCCACGGCCGTCGTGCCCCTGACCGCCCCGACGGTGGCCTTCGATTCCGACGGCAGAGGCCTCGTCGCCTGGGTGTCCACCAGCGCCCTCGGCGAGCCGTCGATCCGCGCGATCGCGCTCGGTGCCGCGGGGTCCGCGCTCGGATCGGCGATCACCGTGAGCGACGGCGTCGAGGCGGTCCAGCCGAGCCTCTCGGCCTTCGGCTCGGGCCGGTTCGCGGTCGCGTGGAGCGGATTGCTTGCGAGTCCGCCGATCGGGACCACCGCGAGCCGCGACGTGCGGTTCGTCGAGGTCCGCGTCGAGGAGACCGGCGCGCGGCGGGACGGCGATGTGATCCAGGTCAGCGCCGACGCCTCCGACGCCCAGATCGCGCCCTCGGTCTCGGGTCGGGACGGGCGCGTCGTGGTGGCCTGGAACCAGCCGCCCGCGCAGAACGGTAACGGAAACGGCAACGGCAACGGCAACGGCGGTGGCGGTGGCGGTGGCGGTGGCAACGGCAACGGCGGCGGCAGTGCCGACAACTTCCAGCTCCTGTCCCGCGCCTACGACCTCGTCCCCCGTCCGGTCTTCACGCTGGTCGGCACGAACGCGTCGCTGAACGAGGGCAACGCCTCGACCGTGGCCTTCGACGTCACGCTGTCGGCGGCCCCGGTGACCGATCTCGTCGTCGACCTGAGCCTCACGCGTCCCGGTCAGGTCCAGGCCTCGACGACCCGGCTGGTCTTCACGGCGACGAACTGGAACCAGCCCCAGCGCGTGACCCTGTCCGCGATCGACGACACCGTCGTCGACGGCACCGTGCCGGTCGCGCTGCGGACCACGGTCGCCGGGACGGACTACTCGTCCGCGTCGATCAGCGTCGTCGACAACGACGTCGCGAACGTCTTCACCGTCACGACGAACGCGGACACCACGCTGTTCGGACCGGGACCGGTCTCGCCGCTGATGCTCTACGAGCAGTCGCTCGCCGGCCAGCCGATCTCGCTGCGCGACGCGATCCGCGCGGCGAACTTCGCGGGCACGTCGACCGCCTCGGCCCAGGTGCCCGCCGACCGGATCCGGTTCGCGCTGCCCGCAGGCCAGCAGCGGATCGTGCTGACCGCGACGCTCGACCCGATCGTCTCCGCGGTCGACATCGACGGCGGCAACGCCCCCGATGGCCGGCCCAACGTCGAACTGCTGCTGCCGCGCAGCGGCTACACCGGTTCCGGCATCGACCTGCTGACCCTCGCGCCCGGCAGCGACGGCTCGCGCATCGCGGGCCTCGCACTCGGCGGCGGCTGGGACGGCATCGAGATCCGGACCGCGTCGAACCTCGTCGAGAACTGCTGGATCGGCGTCGGCCGTGACGGCGTGATCGATCCGGACTCGCCCTTCCGGAACCGGTGGCGCGGCATCTCGATGACGGACGCGGGCGTGAGCGCCGTCGGCGCCCAGGCGAACAACGTGATCCGCAACTCGCTGATCGCGAACAACGGCGAGGGCGGCATCCGCCTGCTGGGCACCGGGGCCGACTTCACGACGGTCGTCGGCAACCGGATCGAGGGCAACGGCTTCGGCTCCGAGAACGGCTACGGCGTCCGGCTCACCAACGGCTCGGACGCGGCCCGCATCGGCGGCGATCCGGCGACGTCGCCGGAGCGGATGAACGTGATCCGGAACAACGGCGCGTACGGCATCTACGTCACGGAGAGCTCGGGCTACGACTGGTTCGTCGGCAACACGATCACCGGCCACGAGCGCGCGATCCGGGTCGACTGGTCGAAGGCGCCCGCCGCGCCGACGCTGTCGGTGTCGAGGGCGAGCCCGGCCGACGCCGGCGGCTCGACGGTCGCGGTCGACGTGTCGGCCACGGCCGGCGCGCGCCAGACGGTGCGGATCGACTTCTACGCCGGCTCGCGGGCCGCCGACATGGTCTGGATCGGTTCGACGACCCTCGTGGCCGACGGCTCGGGCCGCGTCGCCGGGCGGGTCTCGCTGCAGGTCGCGTCGGCGACGCCCTTCCTGTCGGCGGTGCTCTCGAGCGACGTGAACGCGTCCGGCGGCAAGTCCTGGACCACCTCGTCCAGGCCCTCCAGTTCCGTCAGGATCGAACCGGCCGCCGCGCCGGCCCCGGCCCCGGCGCCTGCCCCGGCCCCAGCGCCGGCCGCGAGCGCCGAT
>JBAXJZ010000624.1:0-2490 GCA_037137595.1 Burkholderiales bacterium
AGCCCGAGCCGTGCCGAGCGCCTCTGGCGCAAGGCAAAGCTGCAACCAGCGTGAGCGGGGTGTTGCCCAGCGTGCTCGTCGAGCTCATCACCGCGAGGCCGGGGATCGTCTGGAACTGCTTCTCGAGCGGCAGCGCCACCGAGACCGCCATCGTCTCCGGGCTCGCGCCCGGAAGCACCGCGGTCACGTTGATCACCGGCGTGTCGTAGCTCGGCAGCGCCGCGACCGGGATGCTGCGCCAGGCGAGCACGCCGGCCAGCACGATCGCCAGGTTCAGCAGCACGGTCATCACCGGCCGCCGGATGAAGAGCTCGGAGACGTTCACTGCGCGCTCCTCGCCGGGGCCGCCCCGGTATCGGCCTGCACGAGGCCCGGGCCCTTCGGCGCGCTCGGGTCGACCACCGGCCAACCCGGACGCAGGTTCTGCCGGCCGTCGAGCACCACCGCGTCGCCGGGCTTCACGCCGCCGCGCACCGCCGCGTCGTCGCCGCGCGCGCCCACGATCTCCACCGGCTTCGGCACGGCCTTGCCGTCGACCACCGTGAACACGAAGGTGCCGCGCGGGCCGCGGACGATCGAGGCCTGCGGCACGATCACCGCGTCGTCGATCGTGCCGATCTCCAGCGCCGTCTTCACGAAGCCGCCCGGCCACAGCACCGAGGGCGTGTTGGTGAAGCGCGCCTTGACCTTCACCGTGCCCGAGGCCGCGTCGATCGCGTTGTCGACGAAGACCAGCTTGCCGACGAGCGTGGTCTTCGCGTCGGGCAGCTGCACCTTCACCGGCGCCTGGCCGGTGCCCAGCGCGGCCAGCACGTCCTGCAGCCAGCGCTGCGGCACGCTGAACGAGACGTCGATCGGGTCGATCTGCGTGACCGTGAGCAGCGTGGTCTGGTTCGCGACCACCGCGGCGCCCGGCCACGACCCGATCGCGCCGACCCGGCCCGACGCGGGCGCGACGATCCGCGCGTAGGTGAGCGGCACGCGCGCGGCCTCGATCGCCGCCCGGTCGGCGGCCACCGCCGCGCGCTGCGCGTCGACGTTGGCCTGCGCGGTCTCCACCACCGCCTGCGAGACGAAGTTCTTCTCGCGCAGTTCGCGGTTGCGCTCGAGCACGCGCTCCAGGTCGGCGAGCGAGGTCTGGTCGCGGACCATCTGCGCGCGCAGCTTCTCGACGTTCGCCTCGTCGACGCGTGCGTCGAGCGTGAAGAGCGGTTCGCCCGCCTTCACGAACTGGCCTTCCTTCACGTGGACCGTCTTCACCACGCTCGAGACCTGCGGCTTCACGTCGACGGTGAGCACCGGCACCACGGTGCCGGTGGCCTCGACGACCACCGGCAGGCTGCGGCGTTCCGCGCGGACCGTGGAGACGGAGATCGGACCCGAGGGCGGCGGCGCGACGGCCGCGGGGCGCGGGCCCTTCGCGTCGCCGTCACCCTTGCCGTCGGCGGACTTCGCGGCGCCGCCCTTGGCATCGGCCGCCTTCGCGTCGGCGCCCTTGGCCTCGGCACCCTTGGCATCTGCGCCCTTCGCGTCGGCGCCCTTCGCGTTCGCGGCGTTCGCCGCGCCGCCGGTGCCGGCCTTGCCCGCGTCGGACGCGGGCGACTCGTTGGCGGCGAGCTTCAACGGCTCGACGGGCGCGGAACGCCCGGGTTCGGCGGCCGCGGCGGGCGCCGCGGGCGGATCCTGCGGACGGCCGCAGGCGGTCAGCGCGAGGGCCGACGCGAGCGCGAGCGCGACGGCGGACCGTCGGCCGGCGGCCGGATGTCGGACGGAACTCATCGAACTCTCCCTGATGCGAAGTCTGCGCCCGGCCTCGTCGAATCGGGCCGGTTCGTGCGCCCGCGGGCGACCGCGGTGCGCGTAGCGTGGCCGGATGCGCGGCGTGCGTCTACCCCGGAATGCACGCCGGAGCCCGGATCCGGCCCGAATCGTGGCGCGGCGGCCCCGGCACGAAGGGTCGCGGCGGAACCGTCGGCGGCGTTCACCGGCTCACTCCGGGCGCGCCACGCGGCGCAGCAGCGCCAGCGCGGCGTCGAGCGTCGCCAGTTCGACCGCGTCGAGCACGGCGAGCCGGCGGGTGAAGTCGTCCTGTGCGCCGCGGCGGATCCGCTCCAGCCGCGCGGCCCCGGCGGCGGTGGTCTCGAGCAGGGTGCGCCGCCGGTCCGCGGCGTCGGCACGCGTGCGCAGCGCGCCCGCGCGCACCAGCCGGTCCACCGTGGCCGAGGCGGTCGGCATGGTCACGCCGAGGAACGCGGCGACCTCGCCGATCGTGCAGCCCGGCCGCCGCGACACGAAGGACAGGCAGCGGTACTGCGGGATGCTCGTGTCGGCGTCGACGTGCCGGCGCATCGACTGCCGGATCGCGTCCATCGCCGCCGGCACGGTCTCGATCAGCCGGCCCGCGCAGCCGCGGGCGTCGGGCGTGCCGGCGGGCACGGCCTTCGGGCCCGCGCCGTCGGCGGCGCGGCCGGTCGCGGAGCGCGGGGACCC
>JBAXJZ010000625.1:0-2487 GCA_037137595.1 Burkholderiales bacterium
CCGGACCGCCGACGGCTGGATCATGCTCGCCGCCTACCAGCCGCCGCGCTGGAAGGCGCTGTGCGGGCTGCTCGGGCTGCAGGCGCTGGTCGACGACCCGAGCTTCGCGACCAACGACGCGCGGGTGCGCCACCGCGCGGCGCTGCGCGAGGCGATCGAGGCGAAGCTCGCGGCGCGCCCGACGGCGGCCTGGCTGCCCGAGCTCGAGGCGATCGACGTGATGTGCGCGCCGGTGGCGGACTATGCCGAGGTGGTCGCCTCCGAGCAGTTCGCGCACGCGAACGCGGCGGTGACCGTGCCGCACCGCACGGGTCCGGTCAGGCTCGCGGGCTTCCTCGTCGGCGACCGGGACACGCAGGCGAAGGTCCGCCACGCGCCGCCGGCACTCGGCGAACACACCCGCGAGATCCTCGCGGAACACGGCTTCGATGCCGCCGAGATCGACGCGCTGCTCGCCTCGGGTGCGGCGATCGGGCCGAAGGGAGGGGGACGATGAAGCACCGGGCGATCCGGTCCTTCCGCGACGACGCGGGCCGGCGGTTCAGCCGCTGGGTGGAGGTGGGCCCCGACGAGGTCGGCGCCGGCGAGGTGACGATCCGCAGCCGGTTCGCGGCGATCAACTACAAGGACGCACGCGCCGTCAGCGGCGCGGGCAACGTGATCAAGCGCTTCCCCTGCGTGCCGGGCATCGAGGTCTCCGGCGTCGTCGAGGCCTCGTCCGATCCGCGCTTCCGCGAGGGCGACGCGGTGACCGTGCAGGGCGGCCAGGAATTCGGCATCCGCCACGACGGCGCGTTCTCCGAGATCGTCCGCGTGCCGGCCGACTGGGTGCACCCGATCCCCGAGGGCTTCGACGCGTTCTCGGTCGTGGCGCTGGGCATCGGCGCCTACACGTCGGCGGTCGCGGTCGAGACGCTGGAGGCCCACGGCGTGGTGCCCGGCGACGGCGAGGTGATCGTCACCGGCGCGACCGGCGGCTGCTCGAGCTTCGCGATCGACATGCTCGCCGGTCTCGGCCACCGCGTGGTCGCGATGACCGGCAAGGCGGCCGAGCACGACTACCTGAAGCGCATCGGCGCGGCCCGGGTCGTCGGCCGCGACATCCTGCAGCGGCACGTCAAGCCGCTCGACGAGCAGCTCTGGTCGGCCGCGATCGACGCGGTGGGCGGCGCGCCGCTGGACTTCGTGCTGAGGACGATGCGCAAGCGCGGCGTGGTCGCGCCCTTCGGCAACGCGGCGGGCGAGACCTTCACCACGTCGATCTACCCGTTCATCCTGCGCAGCGTGGTGCTCGCCGGCGTGAACGCCAACCACCCGCTCGACCGGCGAACCCGCGCGTGGACGCGGATGACCGCCGACCTGAAGCCCCGGCACCTCGACGACATCGTCCATCGCGTGCCGTTCGCCAAGCTGATCGAGCATTGCGACGCGCTGATCGCCGGCGGTGCGCGAGGCCGCGGCGTCGTGGTGTTCGACTGACCGGAAGGCCCGACCCATGCCCCTGCCCGACCGATACGAGACCCTGCGCCTGTCGGTGCCGGCGCCGCACCTGCTGCTGGTCGAGCTCGACCGCCCGCAGGCGATGAACGCGCTGAACACGCAGATGGGCCGCGACCTGCTCGAGCTGTGGACGCGGCTCACCGAGGATCCGGAGGACCTGCGCTGCGTGGTGCTCACCGGCACCGGCGAGCGCGCGTTCTGCGCGGGCGGCGACCTCAAGGAACGCGACGGCATGACCGACGCGCAGTGGCGCCGTCAGCACGAGATCTTCGAGCGGCAGCACTGGACGCTCGCCGACCTGCCGCTGCCGGTGATCGCCGCGGTCAACGGCCATGCCTACGGCGGCGGCTTCGAGATGGTGCTGTCCTGCGACTTCGTCTACGCGGCGCGCCACGCGCGCTTCGCACTGCCCGAGGTGGGCCTGGGCATCATGCCCGGCGCCGGCGGCACGCAGAACCTGCCGCGCGCGGTGGGCGAACGGCGCGCCAAGGAGATCGTGCTGACCGGACGGCCGCTGTCGGCCGGGCAGGCGGCGGACTGGGGCATCGTCAACGCGCTCGCCGACGACGTGCCGGCGCTGCGTGCGATGGCGCTGGACACCGCGCGGGCCATCGCCGCCAACGCGCCGCTGTCGGTCCGGCAGGCGAAGAAGTCGATCCGCTACGGGATGCAGATGGAGCTGCGCACCGCGTTCCGCTTCGAGGTCGAGGCCTACAACGCGCTGGTGGGCACGGCGGATCGGCACGAGGGCGTGCGGGCGTTCAACGAGAAGCGCCGGCCGAAGTTCGAAGGACGCTGAGGCGCGCGTCGCGGGTCGGTCGCCCGGCGGGTCGTCGATCCGCGGCACGTCGACCGGCGCGGGACGCCGCGCCGGCTCAGGGCTTGAGCTCGACGCTGCCCGACACGCCGACGACGACGTCGGACTCGCCCGCGTCCGTCGGCAGCGGCGCAGCGGCCACGTCGGCGCCCGCGCGGGCCGCGGCCATC
>JBAXJZ010000626.1:0-2479 GCA_037137595.1 Burkholderiales bacterium
CGGCGCCTCGACCATCGGCGGCGCCTCGGGCAGGTGGACCGCCGCCGGGGGCTCCACCGGGATGCTGCCGCAGCCTGCGGCGATCAGCGCGACGACGAGAGACGCGCTGCCGAGCAGGCGGCGCATCGCGGTGTCACTGGCGTCGGATCCCATCCTCGCGCTCCTCGATCGACTCGCGCAGCCGGTGCAGGTAGCGCAGTCCTTCGATGGCGCGGGGGCCGTACCACGACGTCATCTCGCCGTCGATCGTCAGGCAGCGGTGTGCCGCGAGCCCGTGCTCGGCCGCGAAGGCGACCGCGTCGCGCTCGCTGAACCGATAGGGTTCGGAGGAGAAGAGCACGAGGTCGGCCGCCGACGGTGGATTCCTGCGCCAATCGACCTCGGGATAGCGGCGGGACGTGTCCGGCACGATCACTTCGAGGCCGACCTGCGACAGCATGTCGGCGATGAAGGTGTCCCGGCCGACGGTCATCCACGGATCCTTCCAGATCAGGTACACGACCCCGAGGGCGCGCCATTGTCGCTGCCGGATTTCACGGTGCGCCGCATGGAACTCGGCCGTCAGACGGGCGGACTGCGGAACGCGATCGAAGGTGCGGCCGAAGGTCTCGAAGAGGTCGGGCAGGTCGGTGGTGCGGCACGGGTGCGTGACGACGACGTGCGGCACGTGCTCGGCGAGCCGCTCGACGGTGGGCTTCTCGTTCTCGTCGACGTTGACGACCAGGTGCGTGGGCCGCAGCGCGAGGATCGCGTCGACGTCGACGGTCTTGGTACCGCCCACCTTGGGCACGGCGCGCACCGCGTCGCGCGGATGCACGCAGAAGCCGGTACGGCCCACGACCGCGTCACCGAGGTCCAGCGCGAAGAGCAGCTCGGTGAGGCTCGGGACGAGGCTGACGATGCGCGGCGTGCCGCTCACGACGTCGGCGTGCGGGGCTTGTGCGGCGCGCGCGCGAAGGCCGCGTCGAAGAGCGGATCCGGCAGCACGCGCAGCAGCCGGGCGACCCAGGCCATCTGCCACGGGATCACGGTGAACGAGCGGCCGGCGGCGATCGCGTCGGCGGCGCGGCGCGCGAACGCGTCCGCCTCCATCAGGAACGGCATCGTGTAGCGGTTGCGCGCGGTCATCGGCGTGCGGATGTAGCCGGGCGCGATCGTGCACACGCGCACGCCGCTGGACTTCAGCTCGAGCCGCAGGCTCTCGCAGTAGCTGATGACCGCGGCCTTCGACGCGTTGTAGCCGCCGAGCGAGGGCATGCCGCGGATGCCGGCGACGCTCGCGATGCCGGCGAGCGTGCCGCCGCCGCGCTCGCGCATCGCGGGCAGGAAGGCGGCGAAGGTGTCGAACACGCCGACGACGTTGGTGCGCAGGATGCGCTCGAAGTTCGCGTCGTCGCCGGGCGTGCCGGTGTAGGTCGGGCCGTTGATGCCGGCGTTGGCGATCACCACGTCCGGGGCGCCGAAGCGTGCGACGAAGTCGCGGCCGGCGCCGTGCAGCGCGTCGCGGTCGGTGACGTCGAGGACGTAGGGCACGGCGGTGGCGCCGCCGCCGATCCGCGCGGCGAGCGCAGAGAGCGCGTCGGCACGGCGGGCGGCGATGCCGATCGTCGAACCCGGCGCGCGACGCGCGTATTCGAGCGCGAGCGCCTCGCCGAGGCCGCTCGAGGCGCCGGTGACGAAGACCTTCACGACGGGGCGCGGCCCGGACCCGTTCGCGTGCGCCGGGCTCAGCCGCCCTTGCGGACGCGCTCGACGAGCTGCTCGACCATCTTCAGCGCGGCCTCGTTCGAGCCGACCATCGACGGCGCGGTGATGAAGCGGCCCGCGACGCCGAAGGTCGGCACGCCGTCGATCTTGTACGCCGCGGCGAGCTGGGTGGCGCGCTGCATCTTCGTGCGCACGCCGAACGACGCGTAGGTGTCGAGGAACTGCTTGCGGTCGACGCCCTGCTTCGAGACGAAGTCGGCCATCGGCTCGGGCTGGTCGAGCTTGTTGCGGTCGACGTGGATCGCGGCGAAGACCTTCTCGTTGAGCGCCTCGGCGCGGCCGAGCGTCTCGAGCGTGAAGAAGAGCTGCTGGTGCGCCTGCACCTGCCAGGGCACGTGCACCTTGCGGAACGCGACGTCGGCCGGCAGCTTCTTCTCCCAGGCCCGCAGCGCGGGCTCGAGGGCATTGCAGTGCGGGCAGCCGTACCAGAAGAACTCGATGACCTCGACCTTGCCGGCCGGCGCGTCGACCGGCGCCGGCGGCTTGACCGACTTGAACTCGAAGCCTTCTCCGCCGCCGCCCTGCGCGTGCGCGCCCGCGGCGAAACCCGCCAGGCCCACCGCGGCGACGAACTCGCGCCGCCCGATCCGTGTCGATTCGCTCATCGTGTGTCCGATCCTATCGCTGGCGCACCACCGAGGCCTCGATGCCGTTCTCGGCAAGGCGACTGCGGGCGCGGTTCATGTCCTCGATCTGCGCGTACGGCCCCACG
>JBAXJZ010000627.1:0-2470 GCA_037137595.1 Burkholderiales bacterium
GAACGGGCTCGCGCCGCTGCTCACCGACCCCGTGCGCGCGGTGCGGATCGCCGCCGCGCGCGCGTTCGCGTCGCTGCCGCGGGAGCGCGTCGATCCGGCCGTGCGCCCGGCGCTCGATCTCGCGCTCGACGAGTACGTGGCCGCGCAGTCGGTCTCGCTCGACATGCCCGGCGCGCGGCTCAACCTCGCGGTGCTCGCGCAGCAGCGCGGCCGCAGCGACGAGGCCGAGGTGCAGTACCTCGCTGCGCTGAAGATCGATCCGGACTTCACGCCGGCGCGCGCGAACCTCGCGCGGCTCTACAACGCGCTGGGCCGCAACGCCGACGCCGAGCGCGTGCTGCGAGACGGCCTCGCGCGCCAGCCGGGCATCGGCGAGCTGCAGTACTCGCTCGGACTGCTGCTCGCCGAGCAGGAGAGGTACGGGGACGCGACGGCCGCGCTCGCGCGTGCGGCGACGCTGCTGCCCGAGCGCGCGAAGGTCCGCTACAACCTGGGACTCGCGCAGCAGCGCACGGGCAAGCGGCGCGAGGCCGAGGCGTCGCTGCTCGCGGCGCAGAAGCTCGATCCGGCGGATGCCCAGACGGCCTACGCGCTCGCGGTGCTGTATGCGCAGGATGCGCGCTGGGACGAGGCGCAGCGGTGGGCCGACGCGCTCGTCGCGCTCACGCCCGGGGATCCGTCGGCGCGTCAGCTGGCCGCGCGGGTGCGCGAGCGGCGCTGAGGGGCCGGCCGCCCTCGCGGCCGGAAGCCGCGCCCGTCAGACCGCCTGACCCATCTTGAAGATCGGCAGGTACATCGCGACCACCAGGCCGCCGATGACCACGCCGAGGATCGCCATGATCATCGGCTCCATCAGCGAGGACAGGCTCTCGACCGCCTGGTCGACCTCGCGCTCGAAGATGTCGGCCGACTTGCCGAGCATCGAGTCGAGCGAACCCGACTCCTCCCCGATCGCGGCCATCTGCAGGACCATGTTCGGGAAGACCTTCGCGTTCTGCATCGACACGGTGAGGCTGGTGCCGGTCGAGACCTCGGACTGGATCCTCTTGGTCGCGTCGAGGTAGACGATGTTGCCGGCGGCGCCGCCCACCGAGTCGAGCGCCTCCACCAGCGGCACGCCCGCGGCGAACATGGTCGACAGCGTGCGCAGCCAGCGGGCGATCGTGGCCTTGCGGATCACCTCGCCGAAGACCGGCATCTGCAGCAGCGCGCGGTCCATCGCGACCTGGACGGCGGGCGATCGCCTCCAGGCCTGCTTCGTGAAGTAGAAGACGCCGAACAGGATGCCGAACACGATGTACCAGTTGGCGACCATGAAGTCCGACATCGCGAGCACCACCAGCGTGGGGCCGGGCAGGTCGGCGCCGAAGCTCGCGAACACGTTCTTGAACGCCGGGATCACGAAGATCATGATGATCACGACGACGATCGCGGCGACGCTGAGCACGGCGGCCGGATAGAACAGGGCCGACTTGATCTTGCCCTTGATCGCCAGCATCTTCTCCTTGTACATCGCCAGCCGATCGAGCAGATCGTCCAGGATACCGGCCTGCTCGCCCGCGTCCACGAGGTTGCAGAACAGGTTGTCGAAGTACAGCGGGTACTTGCGGAACGCCTGCGACAGCGCGGTGCCCGTCTCGACGTCGGCCTTGATGTCCATGAAGAGCTTGGCCACCGACTGGTTGTCGGTGCCCTTCGCGACGATGTCGAAGGCCTGCAGCAGCGGCACGCCGGCCTTCATCATCGTCGACAGCTGGCGCGTGAAGAGCGTGATGTCCTTGTCGAGGATCTTCCGGCCCTTCTTGTACCGCTGCTTGCGGACCTTGGTGACGGCGATGCCCTGACGCCGCAGCGAGGTCGCCACCACCGCCTCGCCGCCGGCACGCATCTCGCCGCGCACGGTCTTGCCCGCGCGGTCGCGCCCCTCCCAGGCGAAGGTGTGCTCCTTGACCTTGGCCTGGGCCGTGTTGCGGGACGCGGGTTTGGTGACCGCCTTGCTCGCCATCATCGACTCCGCTTCATTCGTTGGTCGCGCCCAGGACTTCCTCGATCGAGGTCAGTCCCTGCCGGACCTTTCTCAGGCCCGATTCGCGCAGGTCGGAGACGCCTTCCCGCTTGGCCTGCGCGGCGATCTCCATCGCGTTGCCGCCGGTCAGGATCAGCCGCTGGATCTCGTCGGTGATCGGCATCACCTGGTAGATGCCGACCCGGCCCTTGTAGCCGCCGCCGCTGCAGCGCTCGCAGCCGACCGGACGGAACGCGCGCCAGGTGCCGTCGAGGTCGGACTCCTTGAAGCCCGCCTTCAGCAGCGCGTCCTCGTCGACGTCGGCCTCGGCCTTGCAGGTGCACAGCCGCCGCGCGAGGCGCTGTGCGGTGATCAGGATCACCGACGACGCGATGTTGAACGGCGCGATGCCCATGGTCATCATCCGCGTCAGCGTGGTCGGCTCGTCGTTGGTGTGTAGCGTGG
>JBAXJZ010000628.1:0-2465 GCA_037137595.1 Burkholderiales bacterium
GAGCGCGAGCCCGCCGGCCAGCGCGGTGAAGACCACGCCGGCGGCGAAGGCGCCCGCGCCCAGCAGCCACGGCGAGATCCGCTCGCCGGAGCGCGACAGGCGCACCTCGCGGGCGGCCGCGGCGACGTCGCGGGCGCTCACCGCGTGGCGGCGGTCCATCGCCGCCGACAGCAGCGCCTTGTCGGCCAGCACGTTGATCCGGCGGGGGACGCCGCCGGCGAGCTTCGCGATCGCGCGCACGCCGCTGCCGGCGAACACCGGCTCGCCCTGCCAGCCGTTGGCGCGCATCTTGAAGTTCAGGTACTCCTGCACGTCGGACAGCGTCAGGCGCTTCAGTCGAACGCTGTGGGCGATCCGCGTGCGCAGCGCGTCCATGCCGGGCAGCGCGAGGTTGTGGTCGAGCTCCTCGGGGCCGAGCAGCACGATGCGGAAGGTCTCGGGGCCGACGTCGCGCTGCGCGAGCAGGCGGATCTGCTCGAGCGTCTCGGGCGGCATCGCGTGCGCCTCGTCGACCAGCAGCACCACCTGGCGGCCGGCGTCGGCAAGCTGGCCGAGGCGTCGGCGGACGCGGGCGGCCGCATCCTCCGGGTCGTCGCGCGAGACCTCGAGGCGCAGCGCGTCGGCGAGCGCGAACCAGACCTGGTCGCCGGAGAGCGTCGGGTCGCAGGTGTAGAGGACGCGGAACTGCTTGCCGAGCGCTCGGCCGAGGTGGCGGCACAGCGTCGTCTTGCCGCTGCCGGGCTCGCCCACGATCTTCACGATGCCGCGCTCGTTGCGCAGCACGTGCAGCACCGCCTCGACCGTCGCCCGCCGCGTCCCGCCGGTGTAGTAGGCGTCGGAATCGGGCGTCACCGGGAACGGTGCCGCGGTGAGCGAGAAGTGCCGGAGGTAGAGCGATGCGGCCATGGCGACGGAGTCTAGGCGAGCGTCATGACCGGTTCATGGGGAAAAGTCACGCGGGCTCAACCCCTGGGGGGAGAAACCGTGTCGAAGTGCTTCACCATCAGCGAGATGCCGTCCGCGCCCTGCCAGCTGTCGCGCTGGAGCTGGTAGGCGATGTCGACCCGCGGGCCGACCGGCTCGGTGCGGCCGAAGGCGATCGCGGCGACCCGGCGGGTGCCCAGGCGCAGGTCGAGCTTCAGGTGGCGGTCCTTCACCAGCCGCTGGCCGAGGACGTCGAAGCGGTCGGCGAACAGCGGGGCGGGAAAGCCCTGGCCCCAGACCTCGTGCTCGATCTCGGTGACGGTGCCGATCGACAGCTCCGCCGGGTCGAGCGCACCGTCGGTCTCCAGCACCGGCGCGAAGCAGGACGGATCGGCGAGTTCGCGGACCGCGTCCTCGAAGGCGGCCCGGAACGCGTCGAGGTGCGATTCATGCAGCGTGAGGCCGGCGGCCATCGCATGGCCGCCGAAGCGCAGCAGCGCGCCCGGGGCGCGGCGGTCGACGAGGTCGAGCGCGTCGCGGAGGTGTACGCCGGCGATCGAGCGGCCCGAGCCCTTCAGCAGGCCGGGGCTGCGGTCGTCGCGGGCGAGCGCCACCGTCGGGCGCCCGTGCCGCTCCTTCAGCCGCGAGGCGACCAGGCCGATCACGCCCTGGTGCCAGGTCGGGCGGAAGGCGACCAGCGTGCGGCATGCGGGGTCGGGTTCGCCGACGTCGGACAGCGCCTCCTCCCGCATGTCGGCCTCGATCTCGCGACGCTCGCGGTTCATCTCGTCGAGCCGCGCGGCGAGTCCGGCCGCGCGGGTCTCGTCGTCCTCGAGCAGGCATTCGACGCCCACCGAGATGTCGGAGAGTCGACCGGCGGCGTTGATCCGCGGGCCGAGCGCGAAGCCGAGGTCGACGCTGCCGACCTCGCGCGGCTCGCGACCGGCGAGCCGCAGCAGCGCGAGCAGGCCGGGGCGGGCGCGGCCGGCGCGCAGGCGCTTGAGGCCGGCGGCCACGAGCACACGGTTGTTGCGGTCGAGCCGGACCACGTCGGCCACCGTGCCCAGCGCGACGAGGTCGAGCAGCTCGGCGAGCGCGGGTTCGGTCCGGCCGGCGAAGGCGCCGCGCGCGCGCAGCTCGGCCCGCAGCGCCACCAGCACGTAGAACATCACGCCGACGCCGGCCAGGTGCTTGCTCGGGAACCCGCAGCCCGGCTGGTTCGGGTTCACCAGGACGTCGGCGTCGGGCAGCGCCGCGCCCGGCAGGTGGTGGTCGGTCACCAGCACGTGCAGGCCCGCGGCGCGGGCGCGCGCCACGCCCTCCAGGCTCGCGATGCCGTTGTCGACGGTGACGAGCAGGTCGGGGCGGCCGAGGCGCGGATGCACGAGCGCGGCGTCGACGATCTCGGGCGTGAGGCCGTAGCCGTAGTCGAAGCGGTTCGGCACCAGATAGTCGACGACCGCGCCCAGCGCACGCAGGCCGAGCACGCCGACGGCGACGCCGGTGGCGCCGTCGCAGTCGTAGTCGCCCACCACGAGCAC
>JBAXJZ010000629.1:0-2445 GCA_037137595.1 Burkholderiales bacterium
TGCGCGAACCCCTGCGCGGCGCGCTGCTGCTGGATGCGCTGGTGCTCAACGGCCCGCGGGCCGAGCCGCCGCTCGTGCACTCGCGCGTGTTCCGCTTCGAGGTCGTGCCCACGCTCCTCGTCACGCTCGACGGCGCGCGCAGCTGGCGCCCCGACGCGTTCGCGCGCGAGGTCGCCGGCCGCGACCTGGACGCGCTCGCCGGCATCGGCGCGCCGCAGCGCTTCTTCGACACGCTCGGGGCGCTGGGCATCGTCGCCCGCGCGCATCCCCTGCCCGACCATGCGCCGATCGACGAGGCCTGGCTGCGTGCGCTGCCCGGGCAGTGGCTGATCATGACCGAGAAGGACGCCGTAAAATGCACGGCCTTCGACCCGGCGCTGCTCGCGCGCTGCGTCGCGCTTCGAATCGAGGCCGTGCCCGAGCCGGGCCTGGTCGACTGGCTGGAGGAACGCCTGCGTGGATAGCCGCCTTCTCGAGATCCTGGTCTGCCCGCTGTGCAAGGGGCCGCTGCAGTACGACAAGCCCGCCCAGGAGCTGATCTGCAAGGCCGACCGCCTCGCGTTCCCGATCCGCGACGGCGTCCCGGTGATGCTCGAGCAGCAGGCGCGGACGATCCCCGCCGAATGAGCGCGGCCGGCTTCATCGCGCTGATCCCGGCGCGGATGGCCTCGACGCGGCTGCCCGACAAGCCGCTCGCCGACATCGACGGCGAACCGATGGTGCTGCACGTCGCGCGCCAGGCGCGGGCCTCGGGCGCGCGCCTGGTGGCGGTGGCCACCGATTCGCCGCGCGTGGCCGAGGCCGTCGAGGCCGGCGGCGTGCGCGCGCTGATGACCCGCGCGGACCATCCGTCCGGCACCGACCGGCTCGCCGAGGCCGCCGACCTGCTCGGCCTCGCCGACGACGAGATCGTCGTGAACGTGCAGGGCGACGAGCCGCAGATCCCGCCCGCGCTCGTCGCATCGGTGGCCGAGCTCCTGCGCGAACGCGACGACTGCTCGATCGCCACCGCCGCCCATCCGATCGACGAGGCCGCCGACTGGATGTCGCCCAACGTGGTCAAGGTCGTGCTCGACGCGAGGGGTCGCGCGCTCTACTTCTCGCGCGCGCCGATCCCGTTCGCGCGCGACGCGCTCGCGGGCTTCCCGCAGCGGCTGCCCGGGACCGTGCCCGCCTCGCTCGTCGCGGCCCGCGCGATCCAGCGGCACATCGGCCTCTACGCCTACCGCGTCGCGTTCCTGCGCGCCTACCGCGCGCTCGCCCCCTCGCCCATCGAGTCGATCGAGGCGCTCGAGCAGCTGCGCGCGCTGTGGCACGGCCACCGGATCGCGGTGCTGTCCACCGACGAGGCGCCTCCCGCGGGGGTCGACACCCCGGCCGATCTCGAGCGCGTCAGGCGCGCGTTCGCGGACACCCGAGCGGGTCGTGGGCCGAATTGACCCTGTCGCGCCTTTGCGGTTAAGGTCCGAGACCCCGCGCCGCCCGCGCCCTCGCGCCGCCCCGCGACCCGCTTCCAAACTGCCCAGGGACACCCATCCATGCGCTTGATCCTCCTCGGTCCCCCCGGTGCGGGCAAAGGCACCCAGGCCGCCTTCATCAAGGAGAAGTTCGGCATCCCGCAGATCTCCACCGGCGACATGCTGCGTGCCGCGGTCAAGGCGGGCACGCCGCTCGGCGTCGCCGCGAAGAAGGTCATGGATTCGGGCGGACTGGTGTCCGACGACATCATCATCGGCCTGGTCAAGGACCGCCTGACCCAGCCCGACTGCGCGAACGGCTACCTGTTCGACGGCTTCCCGCGGACGATCCCGCAGGCCGACGCGATGAAGGACGCGGGCGTCGCGCTCGACTTCGTCCTCGAGATCGACGTGCCGGATTCCGACATCATCGAGCGGATGAGCGGGCGTCGCGTCCATGTGTCGAGCGGCCGCACCTACCACGTGCGCTTCAATCCGCCCAAGGTCGCGGGCAAGGACGACGTCACCGGCGAGGACCTGATCCAGCGCGACGACGACCGCGAGGACACGGTCCGCAAGCGCCTCGAGGTCTATCAGTCGCAGACCCGCCCGCTGGTGGACTACTACTCGAAGTGGGCCGCCACCGGCGACGCGCGCGCCCCGCAGTACCGCAAGATCGCGGGCCTCGGCTCGGTCGATACGATCCGCGACCGCGCGTTCGACGCGCTGCGCTGAGCGCCCACGGGGCGCGCCCGCGCCCCGCGCTCCCCCTGACGGCCGCGCCCCCGCGCGGCCGTTTCGCTTCCGGCACCGCCGTGCACCGTGTCCGTGCCCGGCGCGGCTAAGGGCCCGTGCCGGGCGGCGTTCCGACCCGTTCGCCGCGTCGTCGCGCGTGCCGCAGCCGCGCCGCGATCCTTGCCAAGCGCACGACGGATGGGCCAAGATGCCCCACGCCCGGGGCAGGGAGCGCTCCTCCGGGCGAACTACT
>JBAXJZ010000630.1:0-2442 GCA_037137595.1 Burkholderiales bacterium
GCTGCGCCGCGAGGGCTCGCGCGTGTAGGGCCTGGCCGGCGAAGCGCGGTTCGACGCGTCGGCGGTGCTGGCCGGCGAGACGCTGCACCTCTATACCGCGCACGGCCACCTCGCGCTCGGCTACGCGCCGCCGCTCGCGCACGCGGGCGACGAGTCCGACGCGGCCGGCGGCCTCGCCGCGCCGATGCCGGGCAAGGTCATCGCGCTGATGGTCGAGGCCGGCGCTGCCGTCAAGCGCGGCCAGCCGCTGCTGGTGATGGAGGCGATGAAGATGGAGCACACCATCGCCGCGCCGGCCGACGGCACGGTCGACGCGCTGCTCTATCGCGTCGGCGACCAGGTGGCCGAGGGCGCCGCGCTGGTCGGCTTCTCGCCGCGCGCGGCCTGACCGACCGGCCGCGCGGCCCGCGCAGACCGATGGCCCGGATCGCGGTCGCGCGGCTCTGGTTCGAGGGCAACCGCTTCTCGCCGACGCCCACGCGGCTCGCCGACTTCGAGCGTCGCGAGTGGCTCGACGGCGAGGCAGCGCTCGCCGCGTCGGCTGACACCGCGTCCGAGCTCGGCGCGGTCGTCGACGCGCGGCGCGCGCGGCCCGACTGGTCGATCGAGGCGCTGCGCTGCGCCTCGGCCGAGCCGGGCGGCCCGATCGACGACGGCCTGATCGACCGCTGGCTCGACGAGGTGCTGCGCGGGCTCGCCCGCACGCGGCCGGACGGCGTCTACCTGTCGCTGCACGGGGCGGCGATCACGCCCACGCGCGACTGCGTGGAGCTCGAGATCGCGCGGGCGGTGCGGGCCGCGGTCGGCGATGCAGTGCCGGTCACCGCGAGCTTCGACCTGCACGGCAACCTCGATCCGGCGATCGCGCCGCTGCTCGACTTCGCGACCGTCTACCGGACCTACCCCCACGTGGACATGCGCGAGACCGCGGCGCGCGCGCTCGACGCGCTGGCCGCTCGGCTGGCCGGCGCGCCGCGCGGCGCGGGCGCGATCGTGCCGATCGGCCGCGTGCTGCCGAGCTTCAACATGCGAACCGACGCCGGACCGATGCACGCGCTCGAGGCGCTGGCGCGCGAGGCTGAGCGCGAGGACGGCGTGCTCGACGCCGGCCTCTTCGGCGGCTTCCCGTATGCCGACACGCCGTGCACGGGCGGTGCCGCGATGGCCTGGGCCCGCGACGCGGCCACTGCGGCGGACACCGCGCGCCGGCTCGCCGACGCGATGGCCGCGCGGGTGCCCGAGTTCGAGCCGCGCCTGCTCGGCGCGCGGGACGGGCTGCTCGACGCGCTGGCGCGCGGCGCGGGCCGGCCGGTCGCGGTGACCGACCCGGCCGACAATCCGCTGTCGGGCGGCGGCGCGGACACGCCCGGCCTGTTCGCCGCGCTGCTCGCGCTGCGGCGCGAGGCCGGCTCGGCGGTCGCCGCGCTGCCCGCCGGATCGATCGCCTTCGCCTACTTCGCCGACCCGGCGCTGGTCGAGCGGGCCCGGGCGGCCGGACCGGACGCGTGGCTGGACGCGACGCTCGGCGCGCGGCACGGCGAGGACTTCGGCGCGGGCGTTCCGGTGCGCGCCCGGGTGCTGCGCCTCACCGACGGCCGCTTCGTCAACGAGGGGCCGATGATGCGGGGCCTCGCGGTGGACGTCGGCCGCAGCGCGGTGCTCGACGTCGAGGGGATCGTGGTGGTCGTGACCGAGGCGGTCGGGTCGGCCAACGATCCGGCGTTCTTCCGGCTGCACGGCATCGACCCGTTCGGCACGCGGCTGCTCGCGGTGAAGGCGAAGAACCACTTCCGGGCGGCCTTCGCGACGCGGCTCGCCGCGATCGTCGACGTCGACTGCCCGGGGCCCGCGGCCGCGGACCTGTCGACGCTGCCGTTCCGGCGGGCGCCCGGCACGGCCCGGGCATCACATTTGCCTGCGTGATCCGGATGACCCGGAGCCCGCTTCGGCGGCTCCGATCCCGTCCACCCCTCGCAGGAGCCTCGCCATGCCCCCCACCCCGGAACCGCAGGCCTCGCCGCTCGTGCTGCCGTCGGCGTTCGCCGACGCCGCCCTCCTCGCCGTCCACCGGTCGCTGTCGCTGCATGCGACGCTGATGCAGGACTGCCTCGAACTCGGCCTCGCCCGCGCCCGCCGCGCCGCCACCGACCCGGTGGGCGCGATGCGCGAATCGATGCTGTCCCCGGCGCTCGCCGAACCGGTCTGGCGCTGGGCCGGCGGCCTGGCCGCGATCGGCCCGCAGGCGCTCCTCACCTGGGCGGCCGCGGCGTCGCCCGACCCGGCGCGATCGCTCCAAGTCGACCCGCCCCTACAGCCGCCCACCATCGCCGAGCCCGCCGCCTCCCCCAAGCCGCCCGGCGCCCCCAAGAAGGCCGGCTCCGTCACCCAAAGCCCCGCCGAGCCCCCCTCCTCCCTAAATCCCGCCGCCCGGGGAGCCCCCGC
>JBAXJZ010000631.1:0-2431 GCA_037137595.1 Burkholderiales bacterium
CGACGATGCGCGCGGCGCCGAGCTCGGGCCCGATCGCGTAGAGCGCGCGCGAGGTGTCGGGGTCCGCGAATTTCGCGTCGACGAAGGCGCCGGTGGCTTCGGCGGCCACGATGGCGAGCGGCGAACCGCGGCCCCGCGCGCAGGCGGCCTCGACGGCGTCGACCACCGACTCGAGGTGCCGTGACAGCGCGAACGCGAGCAGCGAGGCCTTGTTGGGGAAGTACTGGTAGAGGGTGCCGACCGACACGCCGGCGCGCTCGGCGACGCGGGTCGTGGTCAGCCGCTCGGCGCCGTGGGTCAGCAGAACCTGAATGCCGGCCTGCACGATCGCGTCCACGGTGTGGACCGATCGGCTCTGGACCGGGCGTTTGCGGGGCTGTTCGGGCAGGGCGGCGGGCATGGGCGGATGCGAATTGCGGACCTGAAGGAAGCTTCATATTCTCGCCGCATCGTCCACCACGCAAGCCCCGAGGCCTCGACCATGACGTCCGATCCGATCCGTTCTCCCGCGGCCGTGCGCGCCGTCCGTCGCCTCGCCGCCGGCGCCGCCCTGCTCGGCACCGCCGCCTGCGCCACGGGCGGCGGTGCGTCGGGCGGCGGTACCGAGGCCGCGTCGTCCGTTCCGGTCGTCGCGATCACGCGTTCGATGCTGCTGCCGACCGACCCGGCGCGCGCCTTCGCGTTCATCGCGGCCGAGGACGTGCTGCCGAAGGTGCTCACCGGATACGGCCCGCTGCCGGCGGTGGTGCGCACCTCGGACCACACCGGTCCGTGGGACGTGCCGGGCTCGGCGCGGATCGTGCACCTCGCCGACGGCTCGACGGTACGGGAGCAGGTGACGCTCGTCGACGCGCCGGGCCGCTTCGCCTATCGGGTCTGGGACTTCGGTCACCCCGTGATCGCGGCCCTCGCCACGCAGGGGCGCGGCGACTGGACCTTCACGGCGGTGGACGGCGGCACGCGGGTCGACTGGACCTACGCGTTCGACGCGAAGGGCACGGCTGCGTCGGTGCCGCTGCGCGCGCTCGTCGCGGTGCTCTGGCGCGGCTACATGGACACGTGCCTCGAGAACGCGCGGCGCGCGCTGGCGGACGGGGCGAAGGGGGCTTGAGGTGAATGCGGCGCGGGGCGGCCGGATCGCCGGTTGCGCCTGCGTCGTCAGCGTGTCGTCGGCCGCGGCAGCGTCGGTGCTGCGAACGTCAGCGAGTTGCCGGCTTCAGCAGCGTCGGTGCTGCCAGCGTCAGCGAGCCGCCGGCTTGAGCAGCGCCAGCGACAGCGCCGCCACCGTCAGCGCGATTGCCACCCACTGCAGCGGGCCCAGCGGCTCCCCGTGCACGATCGCGCCCGAGATCATCGCCACCACCGGCACCATGATCGACGACAGCCCCGCGACGTTGGCCGGCAGCAGGCCCACGATGGAGAACCAGGCGACGTTGCCGATGCTCATCGGGATCAGCGCGATCCAGGTCCAGACGGCGATCGTCGACCACGAGGGCACGAACCACGGTCCTTCGCCGAGCGCGAGCGCGCCCACGGCGATGGGCACGGAGGTGCCGAGCAGCTGCCAGCCGGTGAGGACGGTGGCCGGCACGGCGATGCCGCTGCGCTTGAGGATCAGCGTGCCGATCGCCCAGCCCAGGCCGGACAGCAGGCCCAGCACGAGCCCGATCGGCGCATCGGCATAGGCGCCGAAGCTGCGCGACATCAGCAGCGCCACCGCCGTGCCGCCCAGCGCCACCGCGATGACGAGCCGCCGCGTGAGCGCCTCGCCGAGCACCGCCCACGAGATCAGCGCGGACCACAGCGGCATCGTGAAGCCGAGCACCGCGGCCTGGCCGGAGGGCACGAGGATCGCGGCGTAGGTGCTCGCGATGTTCCAGATGAAGAGATAGAAGAAGGTGGCGGTGGCGATCGTGCGCCAGTGCGCGCGCGGGATGGCGAGCGACTGGCCGCGGGCCCGCGCGATGGAGAGCAGCACCGCGCCCGCCGCCGCGAGCGTGATCGCGCGGAAGGTCCAGACCGACACCTCGCGGGTGGCGAGCGCGAACAGCGGCCAGTTGGTGCCCCAGACGAGGGTCAGGACGACGAGCAGGAAGAGCGCGCGGGGCGGCAGGGTACGGTCGGGCATGGCCGCGCAGGCTCGCACGCGGTGTGCGCGCGGGGCAAGCGCGGGGGGCGGATCGCGGTACGGAGCGGGGACGGGAGGGCGCGAGACGGTGGTGCGCGTCACTCGGGCGGTGTCGTATCGGCTGCACCGCGCGGCCCGCGTCGCATTGGCCGCACTGCATCGGCTACGCTGCATCAGCTGCGCTGCATCGACTGCGCCAAATCGGCTGTGCCACATCGACTGCACCGCATCGGCTGCGCCGCTTGGCTCGCGTCGCAGGGTCCGCGTCGCAGGGTCCGCGTCGCAGGGTCCGCGTCGCAGGGT
>JBAXJZ010000632.1:0-2427 GCA_037137595.1 Burkholderiales bacterium
GCAGTTGCCCAGCGCCGACAGCCGCAGCGACAGGTCGAAGTCCTCGAAGTAGAGGAAATAGCCGGGATCGAAGCCGCCCACCGCGCGCAGCGCCGAGCTGCGGCAGAGCATGAACGAGCCGCTGACCAGCGCCCGGGTGACATCGGTGCACTCGCCGGGCTGCTGGACGACGTCGTAGTCGCGCCGCAGCCGCTCGCCGAACGGCAGGCCCAGCGCACGGATCGCGAGCACCGCGACGCTCGGGTAGGTCTTCACCAGCGGCTGCGGCCGGCCGTCGCCGTCGAAGGTGGACGCGGCCACCAGCACCACCTCGGGCCGCGACTCGAGCCAGCCGAGCCCGATCCGCAGCGCGTCGGGCTCGAGCTCGGCGTCGGGGTTGAGGATCAGGTGCACGGCCGCGCGGGACCGTTCGATCGCGAGGTTGTGTCCGCGTCCGTAGCCGACGTTGCCGTGGCCGGCGATCACCGTGGCCACGCAGGGCACCAGGCGCTCGGCGCAGGCCTGCACGAGCCGCTGCACCGCCTCGGCCTCGTCGGCCGGCCCGTTGTCGATCACGAAGAGCTCGACCGTCCCGAGGCCCGCGCCGCGCGCGGCCTCGCCGAGCCGCGCGAGGCAGGCTTCGAGGCGGACCGGATCCGAGCGGTAGACGACGATGCCGACGCTGAGCGCGTCGCGCGGTGCGACCGCGTCGGCCGCGGCGCCGCGGGCGGGATCCGCGGCGGGTCGGACGGAAGGCGGAGCGGCGGTGGGCACGCGCGGGGGCTCGATCGGCGAGGACGCGCGAGTCTAGCGCAGCGCGCCGCTCATCTCGCGGCGCGACGCAGCCCCATCAGCGCGACCGCGATCGGCCAGTCGCCGCGCAGGCGCAGCGCGGCGCCGGCCCAGGCGATCGCGCCGAGCGCCAGCCCGGCCTCGATCCGCCAGGCCGGGGCGCCGACGGCGAGCACCGCGAACGCGGCGCCGACCAGCAGGCCGACGATCGCCGCGGCGTGGTCGCCGCCGCGGCGATCGGCACCGGCGTCGGCCGGGCGCGACAGCCAGCGCAGCGCCGCGAAGTCGACGAGGACCCGCAGCGTCCACGCGCAGGCGGTGCCGGTCACGCCCCAGTGCAGCGTCGCGAACCAGGCCACCGCGATGAACGGCAGCAGCTCCGCGAGCTGCAGCAGCGCGGTGGAGCGGGCGCCGTCGCGCGCCTGCAGCGCCGAGAACGGCACCTGCGCGAGCGCGTTGAGCAGCACGCCGCCGCACAGCACCACCATCGCCGTCGCGCCCTCGGCCGCGAAGCGCGGTCCGACCCAGCGGTCGAGGATCGAGGGCGCGGCGGCCGCGAGCGCGAGCGTCACCGGCAGCATCACCAGGAACAGCGCGCCGAGCGACAGCCGCTCGATCCGCCAGCCCTCGCCGCGCGCGCCGTCGCGGCCGTAGAGCTCGGACAGCCTCGGGAACAGCACGCCGGTCAGCGCGGCCGGCAGGATCAGCAGGCGCGAGACGATCTCCTGCGGCGTGACGTACCAGGCGATCGCGGTGGTGGAGACCGCCGCGCCGATCACGAAGCGATCGAGGTAGGTGAGCAGCGGCGAGACGACGTTGGTGACGGTGATCCAGCCGCCGGTGCGCAGCAGCTCGATCACCCGCGCGCGCTCGACGCGGGCCGCCGTCAGCGCACCGGGCACGAGCCGCGGCACCGCTGCGAGCAGCGCGAGACAGCCGACCGCGCGCACGCCGGCCAGTGCCCAGGAGATCGCCTCGAGGTCGTTAAAGCCGGCGCGGATCACCGCGAGCGGCGCGGCGAAGACGGCGGCGCCGGTGACCACCCGCACGACGTTGATCCAGCCGAACGCGCCCTTGGCCTCGAGCATGCCGCGCAGGCCGCTGCCGACCAGCACCCAGGGCAGCGCCGGCGCGATCGCGCGCGCGGCGGCCACCGCCTCGGTCGCGTCGCTGTCCACCGCCAGGCGCGCGACGCCGGCCGGCGCCAGCAGCCACATCGACACGCCCGACACCACGCCGAGCACGGCCAGCACCGCGAGCCCCGCGATCGCGATCGGCCCGACGTCGGCAGGGCGACCGGCACCGATCGCCATGCTCATCCGCTGCGTCAGCGCGCGCCCCAGGCCGAGGTCGAACACGCCGAAGTAGCTGACCGCGGCCCACACCAGCGCGAGCAGCCCGAAGCGCGACGGGCCGAGGGCCTCGACGAGCGGCGGGATGCAGACCACCGCGACGATCAGCGGCAGGCCTAGGCCGGCGAGATTAAACAGGGCGTTGCGCGCGATCACCCGCGAAGCATACCGGCCGCCTCCACAGGACGGAGGACTGCCCATGACGCGATCGGACGCTGCCGTATCATCCGGAACGCCGGCGCCCGCCCCGCCACGAGATCGTCATGTCCCTCACCGATTCGGTCGCGGCGCCCGCGGCCTTCCT
>JBAXJZ010000633.1:0-2422 GCA_037137595.1 Burkholderiales bacterium
CGCGTCCGGGCTGATGCGGCCGTACGCGCGCGACGGCGTCGAGGCCGAGGGCGTGGACGTCGACATGGCGACGCACCGCGCGACCGGTTCGCGCGCGACCCACGTGGTCGGGATGATGCTGTGGGGGCCGGGGTTCTTCACCAGCTCGGCCTACATGACCGCGCGCGCCGTCGAGCGCTCGCTCGACGCGATGTTCGGGCGCACCTGAGGGCGCGCCGCGCCGCGGGCCTCGCCGGGCGGCGGCGCGCGCGTCGATGACCCGATCCGCACACGGTCATCCGGGGCGACCGGTGCGACGCCGCCTAGACTGGGGACGTCGTACCGCCGTACCGGATCCGCAGATGTCCTCCGCAGTCCCCTCCACCGTCCCGCCGTTCGCCGTCCAGGTGGAGGCCGGCCGCCGCTACCACTGGTGCGCCTGCGGCCGCAGCCGCAGCCAGCCGTTCTGCGACGGCAGCCACGTCGGCACCGGCATCGAGCCGATCGCCTGGACGCCCCGCGAAGGCGGTCGTGTCTGGCTGTGCGGCTGCAAGCGCACCGCGCGGCCGCCGCTGTGCGACGGCTCGCACAACCGCACCTGATCCGTCGGGCGTCGCCCGCGGGACTCAGTTGCTCGGACGGATCGGCTTCGGCCCCTTGCGGAAGCGCTCGGCCAGCGGCTCGCCGGGCAGCGGCGGGAACTCGATGGACTCCGGCGGCACCTCGGTGTCGGGGATGCGGTCGAGCAGGTCGCGGATCAGCGTGAGCCGCCCGCGGCGCTGGTCGTTGAAGTCCACCAGCGTCCAGGGCGCGTGCTTCGTGTGCGTGGCCTCGAGCATCGCGTCGCGCGCATCGGTGTACTCGGCGTACTTCTCGCGCGACTTCAGGTCGATGGGCGACAGCTTCCAGCGCTTGAGCGGGTCGTCGAGGCGCTCGCGGAAGCGCTTCTCCTGCTGCGCCTGGTCGACGGTGAGCCAGTACTTCACGAGCAGGATGCCGTCGTCCACCAGCATCTTCTCTAAGCGCGGCGCCTGCTCGAGGAAGCGCGCGTATTCGGCGTCGGTGCACCAGCCCATCACGCGCTCCACGCCGGCGCGGTTGTACCAGCTGCGGTCGAACAGCACGATCTGGCCGGCCGCGGGCAGGTGCGCGACGTAACGCTGGAAGTACCACTGCGTGCGCTCGGCCTCGGTGGGCTTCGCGAGCGCGACCACGTGGCACTGCCGCGGATTGAGCGTGGCCGAGATCGCGGAGATCGCGCCGCCCTTGCCCGCGGTGTCGCGGCCCTCGAAGATCACCAGCAGACGCTGGCCGGTGGCCTGCACCCAGCGGGCGAGGCGGTTGAGCTCGACCTCCAGCGGCTCGAGGCGGGCCTCGTAGTCCTTGCGGGACAGGCCGCCGTTCGAGCCGTTCGAGCCCTCGGGAACCTTCGTCGCGACCGCTTCCACGGGGGCCGCGGTGACGTCCTTCGTGCGCACGGCCTTCGCCTGCGGGTCCTTGCGTGCCTTGCCGTCCTTGCCCTTGCCCATCGCGTATCCGTGCGCCCTTGGATGCGGCGATGCTCGCACGGCTGCACGGGCAGCGTCCACGGTCGCGCGGGCGTGCAGCGCGCGTCGACGCGGCCGATGCCGCGCCCGGTGGCACCCGAGCGCGTCGACCGCGTGTCTCTCAGCGCCCGAACGGACTCGCGAACGCGAACATCATCGCGATGCCCACGCCGATCAGGAACGAGGCGTCGATCAGCCCGGCGAGCAGGAACATCTTGGTCTGCAGCCGCTCCATCAGCTCGGGCTGTCGCGCGGCGCCCTCCATGTAGCGGCCGCCCATCAGGCCGATGCCGATGCAGGCGCCGAGCGCGCCGAGGCCGATGATGACGCCGCAGGCGAGCGGCACGAAGGTGGCGGGGCTCATGGTCTGCACTCCTCGTCTCGTGTTCCGACGAGGTCATGCTGCGCGCCGACGCGGCCCGCGTCGATGACGTCCGGGGTCATGCAGGCGCACCGGCCCGGTCGGTCGCAGGGACCGCCGGGCCGTAGAGGAGACGATGCCGCGCGGACCGCGCGGGCCGGCGTCAGGCGCCGACGTTGATCCAGGTCGTGCTCGCGGGCTGCTTCGCCGAGGCGCCCTGCACGGACTGCGCGGCCGAGGGCGCGGCGGCGGCGGGCTGAGCGGCCTGCTGCGACGACGCGGTCGCGTGGCGGACCTCGATCGGACCTTCGCCGGCGTGCGCGGCGAACGAGGCGATCACGAGGGCGGCGGGGGCGGCGAACTTCACGAGGCGATGGGTCATGGCGGGCTCCTTCGAGTGGATCGGGGGTTGAGGCGCGGGACCTCCCGCGCGGCTCGCCGACGGTGCGCGGTGCGCAGCGCGTCGATGGGATCCAGTCTGGGGATGCCGCATGTCGCGGCCGAGTCGGGCGGGGATCGCTTGCGGTGCGCTTCG
>JBAXJZ010000634.1:0-2412 GCA_037137595.1 Burkholderiales bacterium
ACCAGGTTCGGCCAGAGCTCGGTCTCCATCAGCAGGCCGAACGAGGGCCGCCACGCGCGCAGGAAGCGCCGTGGCGCGCCGTAGGCGTCATAGGGCAGGTAGGCCTGCGCGAAGCGCTCGCCGAGCGCGCCCGCGTAGAGCTCGCGGGCGGTCTCGCGACCGGTCGGGGTCATGCAGGTGAGCAGGATCCGCGCGTCGGGCCGGGCCTCGGCCAGCGCGCGCACCAGCGGCTGCGCGGCGCGGGTCTCGCCGACCGAGACCGCGTGGATCCAGATCAGCGGCGCGTCGTCGCCGCGGCCCGGCGCGAGGCCGAAGCGCTCGGCCCAGTGTGCGCGGTAGGCGGGCTGGCGGCGGCCTCGCCACAGCAGGTAGGCCAGCACCAGCGGGGTCGCGAGCAGCCAGCCGAGGGAGTACAGGGCACGCACGCGGCGATCATACGCGAGGGCCCCCGCCGGACCGGGCCGCGCGCCCGCGGGTCCGTCACCCGCGGACCGGACCGGTCAGAACGGCACCGTGGTGCCCGGGGCCACCTGCAGGATCGCCTCGCGGAAGGCCTTCTGGATCCGCTCGAGCGCGGCCGGCGAATCGGCCTCGAAGCGCGTGACCACCACCGGCGTGGTGTTCGACGGCCGCGCGAGGCCGAAGCCGTCCGGATACTCGGCGCGCACGCCGTCGATGGTGATGACCTCGGTGGCGCCATCGAAGCGCGCGTTCTTCTGCAGCGCCTCGACGAGCCGGAAGTTCTCGCCCTCGGCGGTGCGGATCTGCAGCTCGGGCGTGGCGGTCGCGTCGGGCAGCGCCTCGAGCACCGCGCTCGGGTTCGCGCTGCGCGACAGGATCTCGAGCAGCCGCGCGCCGGTGTAGAGGCCGTCGTCGAAGCCGTACCAGCGGTCGTTGAAGAAGACGTGGCCGCTCATCTCGCCGGCGAGCGGCGCGCCGGTCTCCTTGAGCTTGGCCTTGATCAGCGAGTGCCCGGTGCGCCACATCAGCGGCTCGCCGCCGTGCTGGCGGATCCAGGGCGCCAGGTTCCGCGTGCACTTCACGTCGTAGATGATCTGGCCGCCGGGCCGCGACGCGAGCACGTCCTGCGCGTAGAGCATCAGCTGGCGGTCGGGCCAGATGATCTGGCCCGACTTGGTGACCACGCCGAGGCGGTCGCCGTCGCCGTCGAAGGCGATCCCGATCTCGGCGTCGGTCTCGCGCAGTCGCTTCACGACGTCCTCGAGGTTCTCGGGGTGCGCGGGGTCCGGGTGGTGGTTCGGGAAGGTGCCGTCGACCTCGGTGTAGAGGCCGTCGACCTCGACGCCGAGCGCTCGGAACAGCTGCGGCGCGAGGCCGCCGGCCACGCCGTTGCCGCAGTCCATCACGATCTTCATCGGGCGCGCGAGCTTCACGTCGCCGACGATCTTCGCGAGGTACTCGCCCGTCACGTCGCGCTGGATCACCTTGCCGCGCGGCATGCCGGCGAAGCGGGCCTCGAAGCCGGGCGCGACGATGTCGTCGTACAGCGCGCGGATGCCGTCTCCGTAGAGCGTGGCGCCGCCCAGCATCATCTTCAGCCCGTTGTACTCGGGCGGGTTGTGGCTGCCGGTGACCGCGACGCCCGAGCCGCAGCCGGTCAGCACGGTGGCGAAGTACACGACCGGCGTGGGCACCATGCCGATGTCGATCGCGTCCGTGCCGGTGGCGGTGATGCCGTCGATCAGCGCGGCGATCAGCCGCGGGCCCGACAGCCGCCCGTCGCGGCCGACGACGATCGCCGGGATGCCGGCCTCGCGGGCACGCAGGCCGAGCGCGGCGCCGACCCCGCGCACCGCGGCGTCGGTCAGCGTGACCTTCGAGGGGTCGCCGTCGACGATGCCGCGGATGTCGTAGGCCTTGAAGATGCTCGAGGAGATCGGAGACGGCACGAGGGGGCTCCCGGGGGTGGATCCGGACGATTCTAACGGCCCGGCCCGGGCGGATCGGTGCGGTTCGGCACGCCCGGTCGGCCCGTCCGCAGGTCGGAGGCCTCCAGCAGCGCGACCGAGACCAGGCCGCACAGGATCGAGAACCACAGCGTGGTCAGGCGGATGCCGACGGCGGCGAGCGTGGCGGTCTGCAGCGTCACCGGGTGGTTCGAGAGCAGCGCGACGATCGCCAGTTCGGTGGAGCCGACCCCGCCGGGCAGCATCGAGGCGGCGCCCGCGAGCATCGCCAGCGGATAGGCGGCGAACGCGTCCAGCGTCGGCACGCCGGCCCCGAGTTCGCCCAGCAGCCAGACGAACGAGGCCGCGGTCAGCCCCCAGGCGACGAGTCCGAGGAACGCGCCGATCGACAGGTCGGCCGGGTTGAACCAGCGCCGGCAGCCGCCGAGCCCGACGGCGAAGCCGTCGCAGATCCGCGCCGGCAGCCCCCAGCCGAGCGCGCGCA
>JBAXJZ010000635.1:0-2409 GCA_037137595.1 Burkholderiales bacterium
CGGCAGCCCGCCCGCGGGGCCGCGGCACCCGCGCGGCGCGCGTCCGCACCGGCGCCGCCGAGGGCGCCGTCGCCCACGCCACCGCCGCCGGTGCGCCCGCACGCTGGTCCCACCCCGGCCTGAAGCTGCTGTGGATCACGCCGATGCGCGCGCTCGCCTCGGACACCACCCGTGCGCTCGCCGCGCCGCCCCCCGAGCTCGGCCTCGACTGGCGGGTCGGCCAGCGCACCGGCGACACCGGCTCGGCCGAGCGCGCGCGCCAGGAGCGGCGGCCGCCCGACGCACTGGTCACCACGCCCGAGAGCCTGTCGCTGATGCTGTCGCGCGCCGACAGCCCGGAGCGGCTCGGCCGCGTCGCGATGGTGGTCGTCGACGAGTGGCACGAGCTGGTCGGCTCCAAGCGCGGCGTGCAGGTGCAGCTCGCGCTCGCGCGGATGCGCCGGCTGAACCCGGCACTCGTGGTCTGGGGCCTGTCGGCCACGCTCGGCAACCTCGCCGACGCGATGGACGTGCTGCTCGCGCGCTCCGGCGGACGGCTGGTGCAGGGCGTGCTGCCGAAGCGGCTGGAGGTCGACACGCTGCTGCCGGAGTCCACCGAGCGCTTCCCCTGGGGCGGCCACCTCGGCACGCGGATGCTCGAGCCGGTGGTGGCCGAGATCGAGGCCAGCGCGAACACGCTGGTCTTCACGAACACGCGCTCGCAGGCCGAGCTCTGGTACCAGGCGCTGCTCGACGCGCGGCCCGACTGGGCCGGGCTGATCGCGCTCCACCACGGCTCGCTGGACAAGGCAGTCCGCGAGTGGGTCGAGGCGGGGCTCAAGGAGGGCCGGCTGAAGGCGGTGGTCTGCACGTCGAGCCTGGACCTCGGCGTGGACTTCTCGCCGGTGGAGCGCGTGCTGCAGGTGGGCAGCCCGAAGGGCGTGGCGCGGCTGATGCAGCGCGCCGGCCGCTCGGGGCATTCGCCGGGGCGGCCGTCGCGGGTGACGCTCGTGCCCACGCACGCGCTCGAGCTGGTCGAGGGCGCGGCCGCGCGCGACGCGGTCGCCGCGCGCGCGATCGAGCCTCGGATGCCGCCCGCCAAGCCGCTCGACGTGCTCGTGCAGCACGTGGTCACGATTGCCGCGGGCACCGGCTTCGAGCCCGCCGCGCTGCTCGACGAGGTCCGTGGCTGCCATGCCTACCGCACGCTCGCCGACGACGAGTGGGCCTGGGTGCTCGACTTCGTCGTGCGCGGCGGCCGCTCGCTCACCGCCTACCCCGAGTACCGTCGCGTGGTGCCCGACGAGCACGGCGTCCACCGCGTGCCGGACCGGTCGGTGGCGCGTCGCCACCGGATGTCGATCGGCACGATCGTCGCCGACGCGACGATGGCGGTGAAGTACCAGACCGGCGGCACGATCGGCACGGTCGAGGAGGGCTTCGTCTCGCGGCTCAGGCGCGGCGACTGCTTCCTCTTCGCGGGTCGGCTGCTGGAGCTGGTCCGCATCCACGAGATGACCGCCTACGTGAAGCGCGCCACCGGCCGGCGCGCCGCGGTGCCGCGCTGGAACGGCGGCAAGATGCCGCTGTCGTCCGAGATGGCCGATGCGGTCCTCGCGCGGCTCGCGCAGGCGGCGCGCGGCGTCTTCGACGGGCCCGAGATGCGGATGGCCGCACCGCTGCTGCGGCTGCAGGCCGCGTGGTCGCGGCTGCCCGGACCCGAGGTGCTGCTCGCCGAGCGGCTGCGCTCGCGCGAGGGCGCCCATCTGTTCCTCTATCCGTTCGCCGGCCGGCACGTGCACCTCGGACTCGCGTCGCTGCTCGCGTGGCGGGTCGCGCGCACGGCTCCGGCGACCTTCTCGATCGCGGTCAACGACTACGGGCTCGAGCTGCTGTCGCCCGAGCCGGTCGACTGGTCGGGCCTCGCCGACGGCACGCTGCTCGCCGACGGCGACCTCGCCCGCGACGTGCTCGCGAGCCTGAACTCGGGCGAGCTCGCGCTGCGCCGCTTCCGCGAGATCGCGCGGATCTCGGGGCTGGTGTTCCAGGGCTTCCCGGGCGCGCCGAAGTCGTCGCGCCAGCTGCAGGCGTCGTCGGGGCTGTTCTACGAGGTCTTCCGGCAGCACGACGCCGACAACCTGCTGCTGACGCAGGCGCAGCGCGAGGTGCTCGAACAGGAGCTCGACCTCGGCCGGCTGCGCGCCACGCTCGCGCGGCTGCGCGCCCGGCGTCTCGTGGAGGTCGAGCTCGAGCGGCCGGGGCCGTTCGCGTTCCCGCTGCTGATCGAGCGGCTGCGCGAGCAGGTGAGCACGGAGAAGCTCGCCGACCGGGTCGCACGGATGGTCCGCGACCTGGAGCACGCCGCGGGGATCGAGCCGGGCTGAGGCCGCCGTCGGTCGCCGCCGCGCGACGGGCCGCGCCCCGCCGGAG
>JBAXJZ010000636.1:0-2401 GCA_037137595.1 Burkholderiales bacterium
GGCGTGGGCGCGGTCGCCCTGACCGGCTGGCTGATCCTCGACCCGCTGATCGCGATCGCGGTCGGCCTGAACATCCTGGTCGAAGGCGCCCGGCTGCTGCGCGCCTCGGTCGACGGACTGATGGACCGCAGCCTCGACGAGGCCGAGCTGGTCCGGCTGCGCGCCGCGCTCGACGGCCTCGCGCCGCGCGGCATCGCCTGGGACCGGCTGCGGACCCGACGGGCGGGTTCGCACGCCTGGATCGACGTCGTGGTGCGGGTGCCCGGGCACTGGACGGTCGACGCGGGCCACGCGGTCGCCGACGAGGTCGAGGCGCTGCTCGCCGGCACCGTCGAGCAGGCCACCGTGGTCACCCACCTCGAACCGATCGAGGCACCTCCGCCCGGATCCGCGTAGGACCGTCACGGTACACTGCGTGAGGGGGGAGCGCGTCCGCGCCGAGCGCGACGGACGACGACGGATACGACACCATGGGCCTCGACATCGCCGGCATCCCGCTGGACTTCATCCTGTTCGCCGCGGTGCTCGCCGGCGTCGCGCTGCTGCATGCCCACACGATGCGGGTCGCGGTCGCCGGCCTGGTCGTGGTCTCGCTCTACAAGGTCCTGTTCGCGGGCTTCGCCGAAGGCACCGGCCTCGCCGGCCTCGGCGCGCACCTGGCCCACGAGTGGGTGACCGTGGCCAACCTCTTCTGCCTGCTGCTCGGCTTCGCGCTGCTGTCCCGCCACTTCGAGGAGAGCGGCATCCCCGCCGCACTGCCGCGCTGGCTGCCCGACGGCCGGGCCGGCGCCTTCGTGCTGCTGGTGCTGGTCTTCGTGATCTCCAGCTTCCTCGACAACATCGCGGCGGCGATCATCGGCGGCACGATCGCGGCCACGGTGTTCCGCGGCCGCGTCCACATCGGCTACCTGGCCGGCATCGTCGCGGCGTCGAACGCCGGCGGCTCGGGCAGCGTGGTCGGCGACACCACGACCACGATGATCTGGATCGCCGGTGCCTCGCCGCTCGCCGTCTTCAGCGCCTATTCGGCGGCGGTGGTCGCGCTCCTCATCGTCGCCTGGGCGGCCTCGGGCCAGCAGCACGGCCATTCGCCGCTGCAGCGCGGCGACGCTGCGTCGGCGACGATCGACTGGGGCCGGGCCGCGATCGTCGGCTTCATCCTGGTCGCCGCGATCGTGGTCAACGTCGTCGTCAACACCCGCTTCGCCGCGGTGTCGGACCGGTTCCCGTTCATCGGCGCCGCGGTGTGGGCGGCGATCCTGCTGTCGGCGCCGGTGCGACGCCCGGACTGGGCGGCGCTGCCCGGCGCGGTGCGCGGCACGGTGTTCCTGCTGTCGCTGGTGCTGATCGCCTCGATGATGCCGGTCGAGCGCCTGCCGGACGCCTCGTGGCAGACCGCGCTCGGCCTGGGCTTCGTCTCGGCGGTCTTCGACAACATCCCGCTCACCGCGCTCGCGCTGACCCAGGGCGGCTACGACTGGGGCGTGCTCGCCTACGCGGTCGGCTTCGGCGGGTCGATGCTCTGGTTCGGATCGTCGGCCGGGGTCGCGCTGTCGAACCAGTTCCCGGAGGCGCGGTCGGTGGGCGCCTGGCTGCGCTCGGGCTGGCACGTGGCCCTCGGCTACGTCGTCGGGTTCGCGGTGATGATCGTCCTGGTGGGTTGGCACCCGACACCGCTCGGGCACGGCTGAGCCCCGCTTACAATCGGGCGATGAGCCCGACCGAGCCCGTCGCCGCGCTGCGCCTGCGCGCGGTCCGGATCGACACCGACGCCGAGAACGTCGCCTACCTGGCGCGCGGCTGCGCCGCCTGCCGGATCGACGCGCTGCGGGCGTCGCAGAAGGTCGCGATCCGCCGCGCCGACGCGCCCGACGACGCCGAGCCGCTGCTGGCCGTCCTCAACCTGGTCGACGACCCGTCGATCGTCGGCCCCGACGAGCTGGGCCTGGCCGAGCAGGCGTTCGCTCAGCTCGGCGCGCCGGCGGGCACCCCGCTGCGGATCGCGCCGGCGCCGCGCCCCGCCTCGCTCGACGTGGTTCGCCGCAAGCTGCAGGGCGAGCCCCTCGACCTGGCGTCGATGCGGGCGATCGCCCGCGACATCGCCGCGCGACGCTACGCACGCGCCGAGATCGCCGCCTTCCTCGTCGCCTGCGGCCGCGACGACCTCGAACGCGAGGAGATCCTCGCCCTCACCCGCGCGATGCTCGAGACCGGCGAGCGGCTCGACTGGCGCGAGCCGCTGGTCGCCGACAAGCACTGCATCGGCGGCATCCCCGGCAACCGCACGTCGATGGTCGTCGTGCCGATCGTCGCGGCGCACGGGATGCTGATCCCGAAGACCTCGAGCCGCGCGATCACCTCGCCGGCCGGCACCGCGGACACGATGCAGGTGCTGGCGGAG
>JBAXJZ010000637.1:0-2398 GCA_037137595.1 Burkholderiales bacterium
CCCGGCACAACCGGACCGCGGCCGCGAAGCTGCTGGGCATCAGCTTCCGCGCGCTGCGCTACCGGATGCAGCGACTGGACATCGGTTGAGCGGGCGGCTCGCGGTCGACGATGCCGGCTGGTGCCGCGGCGCGCGGCGCGTGCCGTCTCCGAACCACGACGCGCGGCCCGAGGGCGCGGTGGCCGAACTGCTGGTGATCCACCACATCAGCCTGCCGCCGGGCCGCTTCTCGGGCGACGCGATCGAGCGCCTGTTCACGAACACCCTCGACTGCACGGTCGATCCCTCGCTCGCGGGCCTCGACTCGCTGCGCGTCTCGGCGCACTTCCTCGTGCGGCGGCGCGGCGAGCTGCTGCAGTTCGTGCCGACCACGGCCCGCGCGTGGCACGCGGGCGCCTCGTCGTTCCAGGGGCGCGAGCGCTGCAACGACTTCTCGATCGGCATCGAGCTCGAGGGCACCGGCGAGCGGCGCTACACCGACGCGCAGTACCGTGTGCTGGGCCGCCTCACGCATGCGCTCGCGGCCCGTCATCCGCTGAAAGCCCTCGCCGGGCACAGTGACATCGCACCGGGCCGCAAGACCGATCCGGGGCCGAGTTTCGACTGGTCGCGGTACGTGTCCCTGCTGGATGGATGCGGCCTCGTGCGGCCCTTTCAGCCGGACAGCCGCACGGGCGCGAAAGTTTTCCCATGACGTCTTGATGACAGGCGGCTTGGCGGGGTGAACCACCCCGCGGAGCCGCACGGAGACTGGGCCGTCAAGCCCGGATCGAGACGCCATGCGGGTTTCGAGGAAGCAGGCGCAAGTCCCTGATCGCGCACCCGAATCGGGCATCGCGACCGACTTGCGACTCGAGCCTCCGGGCACTAGAATTAGTGCCACAGCGGCGATCACCCCCTACTCCTAGTGCCACGCGGTGCAATGCCGCCCCCGGCCGGGCACGGGGTTCGCCGCAAGAACAACGTCCCCGACCGACGCTTCAGCGCGACGCCGGCCCCTCCGTCCAGACGGTCGGGCGTGGGCCGTCTCGCGCTCGCGCCGGACGGGGCAGCCGAACCAACCAGTGGAGCGTCCAAGCATGCAGAGGGTTGCCGAAACCACGCAACGTCCTTCCTCCGTCCTCGCCCCGTCCGCGCTCGCGGCGGCCGCGGACCTCGCCGATCTGCGTCCGGACGCGGCGCGGCTGTCCGACTTCAAGGTGATCCGCCGCAACGGGTCGGTCGTCGGCTTCGAGCCCGGCAAGATCGCGATCGCGATGACCAAGGCGTTCCTCGCGGTCAACGGCGGCCACGGCGCCGCGTCGGCCCGGGTGCGCGAGCTGGTCGAGCAGCTGACCCAGGTCGTCGTCGGCGCGCTGATGCGCAACAAGCCGGCCGGCGGCACGTTCCACATCGAGGACATCCAGGATCAGGTCGAACTCGCGCTGATGCGCTCGGGCGAGCACGAGGTGGCCCGCGCCTACGTGCTGTACCGCGAGAAGCGCTCGCAGGAGCGCGCGCAGAAGCAGGCCCAGGCGCACGCCGCCGGCGAGCCGATCGGCCCGCGCATCGGCGTGCTCGACGGCGGCGTGGTCCGTCCGCTCGACGAGGCCGCGCTGCGCGCGCTGATCGAGTCGGCCTGCGCCGGCCTGGGCAGCGAGGTCGATGCGCAGCAGGTGCTGGCCGAAACCGTCAAGAACCTGTACGACGGCATCCCGCTCGAGGAAGTCCACAAGTCCGCGATCCTGTCGGCACGCGCGCTGATCGAGACCGACCCGGCCTACTCGCAGGTCACCGCGCGGCTGCTGCTGCACACGGTGCGCCGCGAGGTGCTGGGCGAGGAGGTGTCGCAGGAGGCGATGACCGAGCGCTACGCCGAGTACTTCCCGCGCTTCGTCAAGCGCGGCGTCGAGGCCGACCTGCTCGATCCGAAGCTCGAGCAGTTCGACCTGCACCGTCTCGGCCGCGCGCTCGTCGCCCAGCGCGACCAGCAGTTCACCTACCTCGGCCTGCAGACGCTGTACGACCGCTACTTCCTGCACGTCGACGAGGTCCGCATCGAGCTGCCGCAGGCGTTCTTCATGCGGGTGGCGATGGGCCTGGCGCTCAACGAGATCGACCGCGAGGCGCGCGCGATCGAGTTCTACGAGCTGCTGTCGACCTTCGACTTCATGAGCTCGACGCCCACGCTGTTCAACTCGGGCACGCAGCGCTCGCAGCTGTCGTCGTGCTACCTGACGACCGTCAGCGACGACCTCGACGGCATCTACGAGGCGATCAAGGAGAACGCGCTGCTCGCGAAGTATGCGGGCGGCCTGGGCAACGACTGGACGCCGGTGCGCGCGCTGGGCAGCCACATCAAGGGCACCAACGGCAAGAGCCAGGGCGTGGTGCCGTTCCTGAAGGTGGTCAACGACAC
>JBAXJZ010000638.1:0-2387 GCA_037137595.1 Burkholderiales bacterium
TCGGCTGGAGCAAGGGCAACCGGCTCAAGCTGGCCCTCGACTTCCTGCTCTTTGGCCGCGGCGACGTGCCCAACCGGGTGGTCGACCTGCTCGACGACCACGCACTGCTCGATGCCGCGATGACGAACCCGCGCCGATGACGAAGACACCCCAATGACGAGCACGCCCCGATGACCGGCTTCGACGCCGACTGGCTCGCGCTGCGCGAACCCGCCGACGGCCGCGCCCGCGACGCGGCGCTGCGCGACGCCGCGGCCGCGCACTGCGCGCGCTCGCCGGGCGAGGGCCCGGTGCACGTCGTCGACCTCGCCTGCGGCACCGGTTCCACGCTGCGCGCCCTCGCGCCGCGGATCGCCCGCGCGCAGGTCTGGACGCTGGTCGACCACGACCCGAAGCTCCTCGATCGCGCGCGGATCGCGACCGCCTCGACCGGGGCGCCCGTCGAGGTCCGCACCCTGGAGGCCGACCTCGACGGCGGCCTCGACGCGGTCCTCGCGATCGACGCCGCGCTGGTCGCCACCTCGGCCTTCCTCGACCTCGTCTCCGACGACTGGATCGCGCGTCTCGCCCGCGGCCTCGCGGCCCGCGCGCGGCCGTTCTACGCGGCGCTGAGCGTCGACGGCCGCCATGCGTGCGAGCCCCCGGATCCGCTCGACGCGGCGGTCTTCGCGGCCTTCGACGCACACCAGCGCCGCGACAAGGGCCTGGGTGCCGCACTGGGCCCGCTCGCCGCGCAGGCCGCCGCCGACCGCCTCGCCGAGGCCGGCCACGTCGTGCGCACCGCGCCCGCCGACTGGGTGCTCGACGCCGCGCGGCCCGGCGACGCCGCGCTGCTCGCGCCGCTGCTCGACGGCTGGGTCCGCGCGGTGGCCGAGACCGGCCTCGTCCCGGCCGCCGCGCTGGACGCGTGGCACGCCCGGCGTCGCACCGAACTGCAGGCCGGGTCGCTGCGCGCCCGCGTCGGACACCTCGACCTGTGGGCGACGCCGCGTGCTCAGCGCGCCGTCGGCAGTTCCACGTCCCAGAGCACGTCCTCGCCGAGCGCGTAGGTCCGCGCGACGGGCCACAGCGCCTCGTCGAGCCGGTCGATCGGCGGCAGCGAGAGCCCGGTCGGTCCCGAGCCGATGATCAGCGGCGCCACCGCCACGTGCAGCCGGTGCACGCAGCGCGCCGCGACGAAGCGCGACAGCGTGGCGGCCCCGCCCTCGACCAGCAGCCGTCGCAAACCGCGGGCCGCGAGGGCCTCGACGATCGCGGGCGGCGGCAGTGCGCCGTCCGGCGCCTCGGCCACGCGCAGCACCTCGACCCCGGCCGGCAGCGAAGGCTCGGCGTGCGTGCCGGTCACCACGATGCGCCGCACGCCGTCGTCGCGCAGCGCCTTCGACGCGGGCGGCACGCGGCCGCGCGGGTCGACGATCACGCGGCACGGGTTCGGGCCGCGCACGTGCCGCACCGTGAGCGCCGGATCGTCGGCCACCGCCGTGCCGACGTGCTCAACGCTTATCCAGGTCGCAAAGGACATGCCTCGTGCCGACGAGAATGAGTCTCTTTGTAAACTCCTCTCCGACGGTTGCGCCGGTACTTCTTCGACAATGCTGCCAACGGACCCTCCTGCCACCATGGCTCAGAAGGCCACTCAGCGCTCGCCTGTCGTGGGCGATATTTTCTCTGTCTTCAGCGCGTTGAGCGTCATCGCCAGAGACGCAAATCGCGCGCTGCGCAACGCGGATGCAGCCGTTCCCAAGATAGAATACGCGAGCGAATATGTTCAGGGCAATGACGACTTTCTCTTCAACGAAATGATGTTCGTTTCAGCGAAGGTGGCCATGGCGGTTCGCGCGACCGAGCGACTTCACAGCCAGAACCCGCTGATTCGCGACGGAATTGAGTGCGCGAAGATCGACCTGAATCCTCCTGGAGTTAAAGGCGGCTTAAGGAAGTGGCATCAGCCGACAGCAAATCCCTACTTTGCTGCCTTTTGCGACCCCGTTTTTAGCAATAAGGGCTTTTTCGCTCGCGCCGCGGAGGCTCACCTGCTACGAGATGGATCGCCGCTCAGGCGCTTGCTCTCGCGCGTGGACACGGACGCCGCATTTCTCCGCATCCCGCCGATCGCTGAGGAGAAGAAGTGGGGCAATCTTCCATTTCCCAATCACCCGTCCGAGGCGATCAGTCGTAGCTGGTCGTCCCTCCTATCTACCGACGCGGTCGTCCTCAATTTTATTAGGCTTGGCCGTGTGTGCGACGAGGAGCTGTTCCTGCGCATGGCCGACTTCCGCCTCGCCGCCTCGCCGAACACGGGGCAGGCTGTCATGCTGATCATGCTGGAGTCTCTCGTCGCAGAGCTCCTTGAGCAGTGGCCTGCTGCCGCCGTCGCCGGCGGCAAC
>JBAXJZ010000639.1:0-2365 GCA_037137595.1 Burkholderiales bacterium
CGCGCGCGGCAACCCCGTGATCGTCGCCGCGCTCGATGCGCAACGCGAGGCGGGCATGCGCGATGGGCGCGAGGCGGGGCTGCGCGACGGGCGCAACGCCGGGCTGCGCGACGGGCGCAACGCGGGGCTGCGCGACCGTCTGTTGCGTGTCCTCGCGCGGCGGGGGATCGCGCTCGACGCCGCCCACCGCGAGCGCGTCGCCGCGTGCGACGACCTCGCGACGCTCGACGCATGGCTCGACCGCGCGGCCGACGCCGCGAGCGCCGACGTCGTCTTTGCCGACCCGTGACGACGCCGCGAGCAGCGTGAGGCGCCGGGGCCTCTCACGGCTTGCGGTAGCCCATCTGCTCGAGGGCGTGACGCACCTCCCGCTCGGAGGTCCACGCGCCGACCTGCACGCGGCCGCGCAGGCCCGCGATGGCGTCGACGCGCGACACGCCGTGGGTGCGCTCGAAGCGCGCCCAGAAGCCCTCCCACCACCCGGGGGGCTCGAATCACGTTCACCGCGTGGAGGCCGTGGTTGCCCGCGAGGCGGGCGAGTGTAGGGTCGCGGACCCTTCCCGCGACGCGCGCGATCACGTCGGCGTGGTCGGTGCTCATCGGAGGATTTCCTCGTGCGGCGGTCGTACCACCCGTGCGCGGCGGTGTGTGGCGCGGCCTGCGTCGCGGTAGGGCGACTGCGACGGGCTGTGGGGTGCACGCCGCGAGGGTCCTGCGAATCACCGCCCGCGCGCGACGTCGTCCGCGGCTACTTCTTCGCGAGCGCCTTGAGCGCGGCGCGGGCCTCGCGGAGCTTCTGCAGCGCCTCGGCACGCGCGGCCGTCTTTCGCTCGGCTTCGAGCTTCTTCGCGGCCCTCGCGTCGGCCCTCGCCTTGCGCTCGGCCTCGTTCTTCGCGGCCCGCCGGGGCGCCAGAAAGAACCCGCTCACCCAGTCGGCCGGGAGCGCGCCCTTCTGCGCGATGCGAAGCGCGTCGAGCTTGTTGTGGAGCTCGTCGCGCGCGCGCTCCAGCGCGGCGGTGTGCTCGGCCAGAGGGCCCTTCTCGCGAAAGAGCCGGTTCGCCACGTCGGCCGCGGCCGACGCCTTCGTCACCGCTTCGGCGTCGGCGAGGTCGGCCTCGAAGATCGGCCCCCAGGCGCGGAGCTTCTTCGAAGTCTCCTTCGCGATCGAGGCGATCCACTGGGCCACGATGGTGACTTCGGGGCCGAGCACGGTGCGCTTGATCTCGCTGACGGAGCGCCCGCGGAGGTAGTGCTGCACGCCCTCGGCGTCACGGCCACCGTACGCGCCTACGAGCGCCTCGACGAACGACTCGACGTGGCCGTCGAGGCGCCGATCGACGTGGCGGATCTTCAACCCGGCGAGCGTCTGCGCGTCCCACGTCGCGTGCTGCCCGAGCACCACCGTGGGGTGATGATCGCGGAGCGCCTCGAACGTGGCTGCGTGGACCTTCGTGAGGTCGTCGAGCGAGAGCGCCAGCAGACTGAACACGATCTGCGTGCGAAGCTCGTCGAGTGACGGATTCCTGGGGAGTGCGGGGGCTGGCATGGAGGCCGATTCTCGACGACCTAAGGCGCCGATCGCAATCGAATCTCGTCGCGTCCGACGACGGCGAGCGCCCGTGATCGCGAAACGGACGCGCGCCGCACGACGGCGAAGCTCCGTGGTCGCGAAACGGACGCGCGCCGCACGACGGCGAAGCTCCGTGACGCGTCACGGGCGCATGCCGCGCGACGGCGGAGCCCCGTCGATGGGTCGCGGGCGAACGCCGCGCGGGGAGAGCGCCCGATGCGTCGGCTCGGTCAGTGACCGCCGCCGCCGACCTCTGGGGGCCAACGGTGGGGGGCGTTGCGTCACTGCGCGATGCGGAAGTACCCGAGGCGCCGATCGCCGGCCTGGAGAACCACGCGCGCCACCGCACGATCGGACTCCACGGCCACGACTCCGCGGACGGAGACGCCGCCGGCGCGAAGAAACACCGTGCCCCGTCTCCGAAGCGCGTGTCGAGGAAGCCCGCCGCGGAGTAGCGAGAGATCATCATCCCGGCGCTCCCGTCTCCGCAGCGCGGCCCTCGAACATCGCAGCCGCGGCGCGCGCCACCTCGGCGAGGCGCGCGTCGACCTCGGCGACCTGCGCCCACGCGGCGGGGTCGCCCCCCACCCGCGCGAGAGGGCCGTTCGCGAGCGCCCACGCCTGCCCCGTGGGCCCGGCCATCCACACCGCCGCGGGGAGCTGATGCGCGAAGAGCTGCACGGCGCCCTCGCGCGCCGCGGGGGCGTCGACGATGACGGCGACACAGGTCGCGCTGAAGGTCGCGCCGCGCGTGTTGGCGGCCCGACGGCGCACCTTGCGAACCTATGCGCTGGG
>JBAXJZ010000640.1:0-2364 GCA_037137595.1 Burkholderiales bacterium
TCATCGGCCACCAGCGCGAGAAGGGCTGGGCGATCGTCGACGCCGGCTGGATGGCGATGAGCCGCGACCGCGGCACGCGCACGCAGCGGCGCGACTTCGGTTTCGGCCTGGTCTGCGATGCGGCGGGCACGCCCCTCGAGGGCTGGCTGATGACCGCCGCGAACCAGGAGCACGGCATCGTCGCTCGCGCGCAGGGACACGAGCCCGACGTCGCCGCACGCTTCCCGGTGGGCACGCTGCTGCGCGTGCTGCCGAACCACGCGTGTGCGACGGGCGCGCAGCACCCGGCCTATGTCGCGCTCGACGCCGGCGCGGGCGCGCCGCGGACCTGGCCGCGGTTCGGCGGATGGTGAGCACCACGGCGCGTCGGCACGGGCCGAGACAGGCGAGGAGCACGGCATGAGCGATCGGGAGAGCGCGGGCGCGAAGTGGCAGCGCGAGGACAAGGCGCGCCGCGAGCGCGAGGCCGCCGACGCGGCGACGCTCAAGCGCGAGAAGGCGCTCGCCGCACTCGCGCGGGCCCGCGCCGCGGCCGAGCAGGCGCGCCAGGACGCGTTCGAGCCCGTTCCCTCCCCCGCCGACGAGGAGCGCGCGCTGCTCGAGCGCATCCTCGCCGAGTCCGATCCGCGCGCCCGCGAGCGGCTCGAGGCCTCGCTGCGTGCGCTGCGCGAGCGCCTCGCACGGGAGGCCGCGCGCCGACCGCCGGGCACGCCGAGGCGCTGACCGCGACCGGCCGCGCGGCCCGGGCAGCGTACGATGCCGGGATGAAACCCCCGAAACGGCTGCTCCCCCTCGTCGAGGAAGGCCTCGTCGACGACGTCGTCAGCCAGCTGATGAGCGGCAAGGAAGCCAACGTCTACGTCGTGCGCTGCGGCGACGAGACCCGATGCGCGAAGGTCTACAAGGAGGCGACGCACCGCAGCTTCCGCCAGGCCGTCGACTACACCGAGAACCGCCGCGTGAAGAACTCGCGGCAGGCGCGCGCGATGGAACGCGGCACGAAGTACGGCCGGCAGGCGCGCGAGGAGGCCTGGCAGAACGCCGAGGTCGACGCGATGAACCGCCTGTACGCGGCCGGCGTTCGGGTGCCCCGGCCGTACGGCTTCTTCGAGGGCGTGCTGCTGATGGAGCTCGTGGCGGACGCCGACGGCGACGCCGCGCCGCGCCTGAACGACGTGCTCTTCGAGCCCGACGAGGCGCGCGCGGCCCATGCGACGCTGATCGCCGAGGTCGTGCGGATGCTGTGCGCGGGTGTCGTGCACGGCGACCTGTCGGAGTTCAACATCCTGCTGGCCGCCGACGGCCCGGTGATCATCGACCTTCCGCAGGCGGTCGACGCCGCCGGCAACAACCACGCGAGCCGGATGCTGCTGCGCGACGTCGCGAACCTGCGCGGCTTCTTCGGACGCTTCGCGCCCGAGCTGCTCGAGACCGCGTACGGCCCCGAGATCTGGGACCTGTACCGGCGCGGGCTGCTGAGCCTCGCCACGCCGCTCAGCGGCCGCTTCGTGCCGGACGACTCGACCGTCGACCTCGCGGCGGTGATGCGCGAGATCGACGACGCGCGGCTCGAGGACGCGGCCAAGCGCGCCCGGATGGCGGAGGCGGCGGCCGGCTGACCCCGGGGCCCGCGCCCGTCGGGCCGATCAGGCCTTCGGCCGCGCCAGCTCGAAGGGCTCGGCGATCGTCGCGTACTTCATTCCGCCCAGCCGGAGCACCGGCTGCGCGGCGAAGGTGTCGAAGCGCCCGCGTGCGTCGAACAGACCGTCGAGCGCGTGGATCGCGACCACGCGGCCGATCACCACGTGGCTCGAGCGCTCGCCCGGCGCCTGCGGGGGCAGGTCGACGATGCGCACCACCCGGCACTCCATCGCGGCCGGCGCGTCGGCCACCCGCGGCGGGCGCACGATCGACGAGGCCACGGCCGCGAGCCCCGCGTGCGCGAACTCGTCGACGCCGCGCGCCAGCGTGGCGGAGGTCTCGTTCATCGCCTGCACCTGCGGCATCGACACCAGGTTGAAGACGAACTCGGGCACCTCGCGGAGGTTGGCGAGCGTGTCCTTCTCCGCGCGGTCCTCGGGCTGGTTGCAGGCGAACATCAGCATCGGCGGCGCCGACGACAGCCCGTTGAAGTACGAGAACGGCGCGAGGTTGACCGCCCCCCCGGCCGAGACCGACGAGATCCAGCCGATCGGCCGCGGCGCGACGATCGCGTTGAAGAGCGGCGCGAGCGGGGCGCGCTCGGGGTCGGGGGCGGTGAGGTCGAGGTACATCGCGGCGGTCCATCGGGTCGGCGGGGGAGAGCCAGCCTACGGTCATTCGGCCACGCTGCCAACGGACGGGAGGCTCGATTCCGGCCGGGCC
>JBAXJZ010000641.1:0-2357 GCA_037137595.1 Burkholderiales bacterium
CGGGCGCGACCGGGGCCGGCCGCCCGTCGTCGGGCCCGTCACCCGCGGCCTCCGCCTGCGCGCGCCGCGCGGCATCGCCGCCGAAGCGCTTGCCGCGGGTCAGCAGTGTATAGAAGGTCGGCACGACGAAGAGCGTGAGCAGCGTGCCCAGCGTCATGCCGCCCACGATCACCATGCCGATCTGGATCCGGCTCTCGGCACCCGCACCGGTCGACAGCGCGAGCGGCACCGCGCCCAGCACCATCGCGCCGGTGGTCATCAGGATCGGCCGCAGCCGCAACGACGCCGCCTCGACGACGGCCTCGCGCATCGCCCGCCCCTCCTCGCGCAGCTGGTTCGCGAACTCGACGATCAGGATGCCGTGCTTGGTGATCAGCCCCACGAGCGTGATCAGGCCGATCTGGCTGTAGACGTTCAGCGTGCCGCCGGTCCACTGCAGCAGCCACAACGCGCCGGTCATCGCCAGCGGCACGGTGAGCATGATCACCAGCGGGTCGACGAAGCTCTCGAACTGCGCGGCGAGCACCAGGTAGATGAAGCCCAGCGCCAGCGCGAAGGTGAGGAAGAGTTCGGACGACGACTGCTTGAACTCGCGGGTCTGGCCGTTGTAGTCGACCGCGTAGCCGCTGGGCAGGTGCTTGCGCGCGGCCTGCTCGAGGTACTCCACCGCCTCGCCGAGCGAGGTGCCGGGCGCGAGGTTGGCGGTGATGGTCACCGCGCGGCGCTGCGCGAAGTGGTTCAGTTCGCGCGGGCTGACGGTCTCCTTCCAGCCCACCAGGCTGGAGAGCGGCACCATCGTGTCGTTGCGGCCGCGCACGAAGATCGACGCGATGTCCTGCGGTGAGCTGCGCGCCGAGGGGTCGAGCTGCACCACCACGTCGTACTGCTCGCCGTTGCGCTTGAAGCGCGTCACCTGGCGGCCGCCGAGCATGGTCTCCACGGCTCGGCCGATCGCGTCGACCGGCACGCCGGCGTCGGCGGCGCGGTCGCGGTCGATGGTGAGCCGCACCTCGGGCTTGTTCAGCCGAAGGTCGCTGTCCACGCCCTGCAGGCCGGACCACGACTGCAGGTCGCGCAGCAGCGGCTGCAGCGTGCGGGCCAGCGAGTCGTAGGGCTCGCTGGTCATCACCACGAAGTTGATCGGCCGCTCGCGCGGCGACTGGCCGAGCGACGGCGGCGCGACCGCGAACGCGAGCACGCCCGGGATCGCGAGCAGCTTGGGCTGCAGCTCCTTGACGATGTCCTGCACCGTCCGGGTCCGGTCGTTCCAGTCGGTCATCCGCCAGAACGCGATGCCCTGCGAGACCGTGGGATTGCCCGCCACGATGAACGCCCGGTCGATCTCGGGCACGCTGCGGGCGATCGCCTCGAGCTGGCGGCCGTAGCGCTCGGTGTAGCCGATCGACGCGCCGTCCGGGCCGTTGATCACGGTGACGATCGTGCCGCGGTCCTCGATCGGCGAGAGCTCCTTCTTCGTGCCCAGCCACAGCCCGTAGCAGGCGTAGGCGACGCCGACGTAGGCGATCAGCACGATCCAGCGCTGCCGCAGCGTGAAGCGGAGCACCGCCGCGTAGGCTCGGGTCATGCCGTTCAGCGCGCCCTCGATCGCGCGGCCGACGAAGGTCGACTTCCCGTGCGGCTTCAGCAGCCGCGAGCACATCATCGGCGACAGCGTCAGCGCGACGAAGCCGGAGACGATCACCGCGCCGGCCAGGGTCAGCGCGAACTCGACGAAGAGTCGCCCGATGCGGCCCGGCGTGAACGCCACCGGCACGTAGACCGCCGCCAGCGTCAGCGTCATCGCCACCACCGCGAAGCCCACCTCCTTCGTGCCCTTGAAGGCGGCGGCCATCGGCGACATGCCCGCCTCGATGTGCCGGTGGATGTTCTCCAGCACCACGATCGCGTCGTCCACCACCAGGCCGATGGCGAGCACCAGCGCCAGCAGCGTCAGCGTGTTGATCGTGAAGCCGGCGAAGTACATCAGCGCGAAGGTGGTGACCAGGCAGACCGGGATGGTCACCAGCGGCACGATGCTCGCGCGCACCGAGTGCAGGAACACGAAGATCACCAGCGCCACGAGGACCACCGCCTCGAGGATGGTCTTGTAGACGGACTGGATCGCGCGGTCGATGAAGACGGTGTTGTCGTTGGCGATCTGGATGGTGAGGCCCGGCGGCAGGTCGCGCTGCAGGTTGGGCAGCTCGGCGCGCAGCGCCTGCGCGAGCGTCAGCGGGTTGGCCGTCGCCTGCTTGATCACGCCGATCGAGACCGCGTCGCGGCCGTTGAGCCGCACCACCGAGCGCTCGAGCCGGGGCGCGGGCCCCACGCGCGCGACGTCGCGGATCTTCACCGGG
>JBAXJZ010000642.1:0-2331 GCA_037137595.1 Burkholderiales bacterium
TGGCGCGCATCGCCGCCACGGCGGCGTCGACCGCCTCGCGGCGCGCCGCCTCGAGCAGGTGCCGCTCGATCCAGGCGTCGGCCCGCGGGCCCGTCGCGGGCCGCGGCTCGATGCGCCGGATCGCGAGCACGCGGAACGCCGGCGCGGCCCCGAGCAGCACGAGGTCGCCCTCGGCGCGCGGCTGCAGCGTCGCGGCGACCTCGGTGCCGGCCTCCTCGGGCAGCAGCGTGCCCGCGCGCCGTGCGACGGCGATGCCGCGGGCCGACAGCCAGTCCGTGAGCTCTTCGATCCGTCGCGCCGTCGCCACGCGGGCACGCAGCGCCACCGCGTCGAGCGAGGCCGACTCGAACGACACCTCGTCGACGGTGTAGACGCGTCGCTGCGCGAAGAGCGCGGGGTTCGCGTCGCGGAACGCACGCTGCGCGTCGGGATCGGGCCGCGGCACCGCCGCGGCGATGCTCTCGAGGGCGGCCTGCGCGTGCACGCGGTCGATCGCGGCCTGGACCTGCGCGAGCACCGCGGGATCGCGGTCGAGGCCGTCGGCACGGGCGCGGGCCGCGAGCAGCGTGCGATCGACGAGCGCGTCGAGCGCCAGGCGCCGCGCATAAGGATCGTCGGCGCGGGCGCGACCGGCGCCGAGGGCCTGCTGGAGCTGCAGCACGGTGACCTCGCGGCCGTCGACGCGTGCGACGACCTGGCCCGATCCGGAGGCGGCATCGGGGCGGGGCGAGCAGGCCGTGCAGGCCAGCACGACGACGAGGATGGAGACGCGACGCGACATGGCGGGGCGACGGATGCCGTCCGGAGGAGGGTGTTGCGCAGTCAGGTCGCCGGACTTTGGGCGCGGTGCGTGACAGCGCGGTTGCCGCGTCACGGCGTCGCCGGACGGATCCCCCCTCGATTGGGCCGACCGGATCAACGCGCCGTCCGATCGGCGTCATCTGTCGCATGCCGATACGTCGATACGACCAACGATGCGAGGCCCGGGTGGACCGTACGCGCCCATTTCGGCTTTCGGCACGACGTGACTTCACCAAGTCGAAATATCCGACGCGAAGAGTGCAGGGTGTCCACCGACCTGGCTCCTCATGAACACCTCCTCGCCCTCGCACCGCGTGGCCACGCATCGGCCGTCGCTCCTCGTCGCGCACCGCGCGGCCCGGGGCTTCACCCTGCTCGAGCTGCTGGTGGTGCTGGTGATCCTCGGCCTGCTCGCGTCGCTCGTCGGCCCGCGGCTGTTCGGCAACGTCTCGAAGTCCGAGGTGAAGGTGGCCCGTGCGCAGATCGCCGCGCTCGAGACGGCGATCGAGAACTTCCGGCTCGACGTCGGTCGTTACCCGAGCACCGAGGAAGGACTCGCGGCGCTGCAGAAGGCGCCCGCGGACGACCCGCGCTGGGCCGGCCCCTACCTGAAGAAGACGGTGCCGAACGATCCCTGGGGTCAGCCGTACCAGTACCGCTTCCCCGGCGAGCGGGGTGACTTCGACATCGTCTCCCTCGGCCGCGACGGTCGTCCCGGCGGGTCCGGCGACGACGGCGATCTGAGCAACCGGTAGGCACCGTGCGCTACGACCTGGTCCTCGTCGACGAACGCGGCTCGCTCGGGCGCCGCAGCGTCGAGGCCGCCTCCGAGGCGGCGGCGCGCGCGACGCTGCGCGCCGGTGAGCGGGCATTGTCGTGCCGCGCGGCCGGCGGCGGCCTGCGCCGCGGCAGCGTCGTGCCGCGACGCGACCGGCTCGCGTTCTGCGAGGCGCTCGAGCAGGTGCTGGCCGGCGGCCTCACGCTCGCCGAGGCGCTGCGTGCGCTCGCCTCCGACGAGGCGTCCGACGGGGCCGCGGTCGCCCGTGCGCTGCTCCAGGGCCTCGACGGCGGGCTGCCGCCGTCGCAGGCCTTCGAATCCTCGGGTCTCGGCTGGTCGCCGTTCCTGATCGCGCTGCTGCGCAGCGGCGAGCGCACGGGACAGCTGCCGCAGTCGCTCGAGCGATTCGTCCGCTTCGAGCGCGGGCTCCTCGAGATGCGCGGACGGCTGGTGTCCGCGTCGGTCTATCCGTTCGTGCTCGGCGGCGTCTCGCTGCTCGTGCTCGGCTTCCTGCTCGGGTTCGTCGTGCCCAAGTTCGCCGCGGCGCTCGACGACCTGCGCACCGAGCTGCCCGCCGCGTCACGGCTGGTGTTCGACATCGGGCGCTGGACGGGCGACCACCTCGGCGAGATCGCCGGCGGCGTGCTGCTCGCGGCGCTCGCCGCCGTGGCGGCCGCCTCGTCGCCGTCGATCCGGGCGTCGGCCTTCGCGGCGGTCTCCCGGCTGCCGGTGGTGCGCGAGGTCGTCGACCT
>JBAXJZ010000643.1:0-2331 GCA_037137595.1 Burkholderiales bacterium
ATCGGGTGGCGAGGTCGAGCCGCTGCTCGGCCTGCTCGAGCCGGCGCTGCCAGGCGAGCACCAGCCGCCTGCGGTCGCGCTCGAGCGCGCCGCGCAGCTCGCCCACGTCGGGCACCGCGCGGGTGGCCGCGCCGGTGGGCGTCGGCGCGCGCAGGTCCGCGACGAAGTCGGCGATGGTGAAGTCGGTCTCGTGGCCCACGCCGCTGATGACCGGGATCGGACAGGCGGCGATCGCCCGCGCCAGGCCCTCGTCGTTGAACGCCCAGAGATCCTCGATCGAGCCGCCGCCGCGCACGAGCAGCAGCACGTCGCACTCGCCCCGCGCGCCGGCGGCCTTCACCGCGCGGACCAGCTCGCCCGGCGCCTGCGCGCCCTGCACCGAAGCCGGGTAGAGCACCACCGGCACCTGCGGCGCCCGGCGCGCGAGCGTGGTCAGCACGTCGCGCAGCGCAGCCGCCTGGGGCGAGGTCACCACGCCCACGCACCGGGGCGCCGGCGGGATCGGCCGCTTGCGGTCCTCGTCGAACAGCCCTTCGGCCTCCAGCCGCGCCTTCAGCCGCAGGAACTGCTGGAACAGGTCGCCGGCGCCCGCTTCGCGCATCTGCTCGACGTTGAGCTGGAAGTCACCGCGCGCCTCGTACAGCGACACCTGCGCGCGGACCTCGACCCGGTCGCCGTTGGCCGGCACGAAGGGCACGTGCTGGTTGCGGCCGCGGAACATCACCGCCCGCACCGAGGCGGTCGCGTCCTTGAGGCTGAAGTACCAGTGCCCGCTCGCCGCGCGGGTCAGGTTGGAGATCTCGCCGGACACCCAGACGAGCGGGAAGCTGCGCTCCAGGAGCCCCGCAACGGCGCGGTTCAGCTGGCCAACCGTGACGATTTCCCGCGTGGATGCGCGGTCCGGGGTCTCGAAGCCCACGTTCAAGCGCCTTTCCGGGCCGAACCTATCCACACGCGACGCATTTTCGTCATGTCTGCTCCTAATGCCCCGCGATGCCCGGAAGTTCGTCGCAAGTACCTGATTTCATGAAGATAAATCTCTGCGCGCATTTTGGGCAGACCGTGCCGGCCCAGGTTTCAAGCGGGTTCGGGCGGTTCGGCACCGGTTGATGCACAGACTTGTCCACAGGGTCTGGGGATAGATTCGGTAATCGGTGGAACCGATTTGTGTTCAGTCGGTTTCTGACGCGTCCTGGACAATCAAGGGTCGCCCCCCGACTTGCCCGGGTCGGCACAAAGCGCGGACAATCCGGGGCCGCGACGCACCCGCCTCCTCGCGCGTCCGACCCTTTCCGGAGACCCACTTTTGTTCTCGATCATCCAGGCCGCCGGCTGGCCCGTCTGGTTCCTGATCCTCGCGTCCTTCCTGGCGGTCGCGCTGATCATCGAACGCGCGATCTCGCTGCAGCGCCGCAAGGTGCTGCCCCCCCACCTGCTGGACGAGGTCCTGACGCTCTACCGGAACCGCCAGGCGACCGCGGAGATGGTACAGAAACTCGAGGCGGGCTCGCCGCTGGGCCGGGTCCTGGCCACCGGGATCCGGCACGCCGGCGACGGGCGCGAGATCATGAAGGAGGCGATGGAGGAGACCGGGCGGGCGGTCACCCACGACCTGGAGCGCTACCTCGGCGCGCTCGGCACCATCGCCACCGTGACGCCCCTGATGGGCCTGTTCGGCACCGTGGTCGGCATGATCGAGATCTTCGGCGCGTCGGCACCCTCGGGCACGAACCCGCAGGCGCTCGCGCACGGCATCTCGGTGGCGCTCTACAACACCGCGCTCGGCCTGGTGGTCGCGATCCCGGCGCTGATCGCCTACCGGTCGTACCGCTCGCGCGTCGACGGCTTCGTGGTCGAGCTCGAGCAGCAGTCGCTGCGCCTGGTCGACACGCTCGACCCGCGCCGCGGCGTGGCCGGCGTGCGCCCGGCCGCCCCGGCGCAGCCCGCGCCCGCCGCCGCCGCCCGATGAACTTCCGGCGCGGCCACCGGCGCGAGGAGCCGGAGATCAACTTCATTCCGCTGATCGACCTGCTGCTGGTCGTGCTGATCTTCCTGATGGTCACCACGACCTACTCGAAGTTCAGCGAGCTGCAGGTGAACCTGCCCTCGGCCGCGGTCGATCCGAAGGTGGAGCGCCCGGTCGAGATCGCGATCGGCGTCGGCGCCGACGGCCGCTACACGATCGACGGTGCGGCCGCCGACTGGCGCGACGCCAACGGCTTCGCGCAGCAGCTCGCGCGCAGCGCCGCCGGCCGCGGCGAACCGACGGTGGTCGTCTACGCCGATGCCGGCGCGAGCCACCAGGCGGTGGTCAACGTCCTCGAGGCCGCG
>JBAXJZ010000644.1:0-2327 GCA_037137595.1 Burkholderiales bacterium
AGCGGATGCCCGCGGTGCGCGCCGCCCAGCAGCCGCCCCTGCGCGTCGGCCAGCCCCATGCGCTCCAGCCAGGCCTCGAACTCGGGCGCGCGCCGCAGCCCCAGCGCCTCGCGCAGGTAGAGCGCGTCGTGGAACGAGGTGCTCTGGTAGTTGAGCATCACGTCGTCGGCGCCGGGCACGCCCATCACGAAGTTCACGCCGGCCACGCCGAGCATCGTCAGCAGCACGTCCATGTCGTCCTGGTCGGCCTCGGCATGGTTCGTGTAGCAGACGTCGCAGCCCATCGGCACGCCCAGCAGCTTGCCGCAGAAGTGGTCCTCGAGCCCGGCGCGGACGATCTGCTTGCCGTCGTACAGGTACTCGGGCCCGATGAAGCCGACGACCGTGTTGACCAGCAGCGGCCGATAGCGGCGCGCCACCGCATAGACCCGCGCCTCGATCGTCTGCTGGTCCGTGCCGTGGTTCGCGTTGGCCGACAGCGCGCTGCCCTGGCCGGTCTCGAAGTACATCGCGTTCGTGCCGACGGTGCCGCGCTTGAGCGACGCGACCGCGGCGGCCGCCTCGTCGAGCAGCGCGATCGACACGCCGAACGATTCGTTGGTCCGCTGCGTGCCGCCGATCGACTGGAACACCAGGTCCACCGGCGCGCCGCGCTCGATCGCGCGGATCGACTGCGTCACGTGGGTCAGCACGCAGGTCTGCGTGGGGATCGCGAAGCGCTCGCGGATCGCGTCGAGCACCTTCAGCAGCTCGACGATGTTCGGCAGGTTGTCGCCGGCGGGGTTGATCCCGATCACCGCGTCGCCGCAGCCGTACATCAGGCCGTCGATCGTGGAGGCGACGATGCCGCGGACGTCGTCGGTGCCGTGGTTGGGCTGCAGCCGCACCGCGAGCCGGCCGGGCAGGCCGACCGTGGTGCGGAACGCGGTGACCACGCGCCGCTTGCGTGCCACCAGCACCAGGTCCTGGTTGCGCATCAGCTTGGAGACCGCGGCCACCATCTCGGGCACGAGGCCGAAGGCGAGCGCCTCGAGCGCGGCGCCGTCGGCGGCCTCGGACAGCAGCCAGTCGCGCAGGCCGCCCACGGTCAGGTGCGCCACGGGCGCGAACGCGGCCGGATCGTGCTGCTCGAGGATCAGCCGCGAGACCTCGTCGTCTTCCGGCGGCACCACGGGCTCCGAGAGGAACGCACGCAGCGGCACGTCGGCCAGCGCGAGCCGCGCGGCCATCCGCTCCTCCTCGTCGACCGCCGCCACGCCCGCGAGCTGGTCGCCCGAGCGCGCGGGGCTCGCCTTCGCGAGCAGCGTGCGCAGGTCGCCGAAGACGTGGCTGCGGGAGCCGATCCGGTGGGCGTAGGGCATGACCGCGGCGGCGCGTGGAGGATCGGACGATTCTAGGGCGCACCCGTCGCGCGGCGCCGGATCCCCCCGCGGCGGCGCCGGTCGGCCCGATATACTCGGCCGCCCGCGTCGGCGCCCCGCGCCGCGCACCGCCGCCGATGCCCGTCCGTCCCGAACGTTCCGCCCGCTCCGTCGTCGACCGCAAGACCTCGTCCGCACGACGTCACGAGCCGGCCCGGGCCGCGTTCGCGCTGATCGCGCTCGTTCTCGCGCTGTGTGCGCTCGCACCGACGCCGCTGCGGGCGCAGGGCGCGTCCCCCGCCTCGACACCTGCCGGCGCGCCCGCGCCGACCCCGCGCCCCGCCCCCGACTCGATGGACGCCCGCGTCCGCGCCTGCACCGGCTGCCACGGCGACCAGGGCCGCGCCACCGCCGACGGCTACTACCCGCGGATCGCGGGCAAGCCCGCCGGCTACCTCGCGAACCAGCTGCGCAATTTCCGAGACGGCCGGCGCGCGGTGCCGGCGATGACCTGGATGGTCGAGCACCTGTCCGACGACTACCTCGGCGAGATCGCCGCGCACTTCGCCGATCGCCATCCGCCGTACCCGCCTCCGCCGCCGCCGGCCGCGTCGGCCGAGGTGCTGGAGCGCGGCCGCCGGCTGGTCCGCGAGGGCGACCCGGCGCGCCGCCTGCCGGCCTGCGTGGCCTGCCACGGCGACGGCCTGCTCGGCATGCAGCCGGCGGTGCCGGGCCTGCTCGGCCTGCCGCGCGACTACCTGAACGCGCAGCTCGGCGCGTGGCTCGGCGGCACCCGCCGTGCGATGCCGCCCGACTGCATGGCGACGATCGTGCGCCGCATGCCGGCCGAGGACATCGCCGCGGTCACCGCCTGGCTCGCCGCGCAGCCGGTGCCCGCCGCGGCCCGCCCGGCGGCCGCGCTGCCGGCGACGCTGCCGCTCGACTGCGGCGGGCTGGGCCGATGAG
>JBAXJZ010000645.1:0-2324 GCA_037137595.1 Burkholderiales bacterium
GCCTTCGTGCCGGGCGAGGCGTTCGGCACGCGCGAGGCCGCAGGCGCGCCGCGCTCGGACGGCGAGGACCGGTTCGCGGGCGGCGCCGATCGATTCGGTTCAGGCCGCGTCGCCGGTGCGGATCGGTTCACCGGTGCGGGCCGATTCACCGGGGCGGACCGGTTCACCGCGACCGACGCGGCGCGGCCGGCGTGGCAGCCGTCGCTGCCGCTGCGCGCCGCCGACGGGCCGGTGCAGCCGCTCGGGCCGCTGATGCGCTTCCTCGCGCCCGACGCGGATCCGTCGCGCGCGGGGTCGCTGGTCGAGACACGCGGACCGGATGCGGTGCACGCGCCGGGCGCGGGCGATGCACCGACGGACGGCGTGCCGTCGACGGCCGGGACCTCTACCGACGAGGCACGATCGACAGTGGACCTGCGATCGACCGTCGACCCGCGATCGACGGTCGGCGGCTCGATCGCCGCGTCGCGACCCGTCGCCCCGACCGCCGACGCGGAGCTGCCGCCGCTGGGCTTCGCGATCGGCCAGGTCCACGGCGTATACGTGCTCGCGCAGAACGCCCACGGCCTGGTCGTCGTCGACATGCACGCCGCGCACGAGCGGATCGTCTACGAGCGGCTGAAGGCGGCCCTCGACGCCGCCGGCGTGCCCTCGCAGCCGCTGCTGATCCCGCCGACCTTCCGCGCCGACGCCCACGAGGCGGTGGCCGCGGTCGAGGAACGCGACGCGCTGCTGGCGCTGGGCCTGGACCTCGACCCCGGCGAGGACGGTACGGTCTCGATCCGCGCGGTGCCTGCGGCGCTCGCGCACGGCGACCCGGTGGCGCTCGCGCGCTCGGTGCTGGCCGAACTCGCCGAACACGGCGCGGGCCGCGTGCTCGCCGAGCGGCGCGACGGCATGCTCGCGACCATGGCCTGCCACGCCGCGGTCCGGGCGAACCAGGCGCTGTCGCTCGCGCAGATGAACGCGCTGCTGCGCGACATGGAGACCACCGCGGGCGCCGACCAGTGCAACCACGGCCGGCCGACCTGGGTGCAGCTGCCGATGGCCGAGCTGGACCGCTGGTTCCTGCGCGGGCGCTGACGCCGTGACCGATCCCGCGCCGGGCCGTCCGGGCGCGCCGCGGACCGACCCCGCGCGCGGCACCGTGCCGCTGCTCGCGCTGCTGCTGTCGATCCAGCCGATGTCGACCGACATGTACCTGCCGTCGATGCCCGGGCTCGCCGCGGGCCTGGGCGTGTCGGCCGCCGCGGTGCAGGCGACGCTGTCGGTCTACATCCTCGGCTTCGCGCTCACGCAGCTGCTCGCCGGCCCGCTGTCGGACCGCTACGGGCGCCGCCCGGTGGTGCTCGGCGGCCTCGCGACCTACGTCGCCGGATCGCTGCTCGCCGCGGCCTCGGGCTCGCTCGGCGTGCTGCTCGCGGCGCGGCTGATGCAGTCGGTGGGGACCTGCTGCGCGGTGGTCTGCGCGCGCGCGATCGTGCGGGACCGCTACGAGCCCGCCACCGGCGCGCGCCGGCTCTCGCAGGCGATGGGCTGGGTGGCGCTGATGCCGCTGCTCGGCCCCGTGGTCGGCGGGCTGCTCGCGGCCGGTCCCGGCTGGCGCGCCACCTTCGCGACGATGGCCGCCTTCGCCGCGGTCACGCTCGTGGTCTGCGCGCGCGGCCTGCGCGAGTCGAACGCTGAACCGGTCCGCGACGCGCTGCAGCCGGGTCCGATGCTCGCGAACTACGCGACCGTCGCACGCTCGCGCACCTGGCTCGGCTTCACGCTGGTGGGCACCGCGATGTACTGGGGGCTGTTCTCGTTCCTCGCCGAGGCCTCGTTCGTCTTCGGCGGCGTCCACGGACTCTCGCCCTCGGCCTTCGGCGTCGCGATCGCCGCGGTCACCTGCGGTTTCCTCGCGGGCACGCTCGCCGTGCGGCGGGTGCTGCCGCGGCTCGGCGTGCGCCGCACGATCGCCGCGGCCACCGCGCTCGCGGCCGCGAGCGGGCTCGTGATGCTCGCGCTCGCGCTGGGCGGCGTGGTCCACGTGGCGGCGATCGTCGTGCCGCAGTGTGTCTTCGTCTTCGCGCACGGGCTCAGCCAGGCCGCCTGGCAGGCGGGCTCGATCGCGCCGTTCCCGCGCCTGGCGGGCACGGCCGCCGCCGCCACCGGCTTCGTGCAGAACGTGGTCGCGGCCGGCGCGGGCCTGCTGATCGGCCGGCTGCACGACGGCAGCGCGCTGCCGATGGCGGCGATGGTCGCCGTGGGCGGCGTCGCGGCGCTGGGCATCTCGCAGACGCTGGTGCGCCGGCACGGCGGCGTCGACGCGGCGCCGCTCG
>JBAXJZ010000646.1:0-2321 GCA_037137595.1 Burkholderiales bacterium
CTGTGGGCGCTCGCGATGCACGCGATGAAGCGCGACGTGTTCGCGGGAGATCTGTTCGTCTTCATCGGCCGCAATCGTCGACGCGCGAAGATCCTGTACTGGGACGGAACCGGCCTGTGCCTGCTACAGAAGCGTCTCGATCGCGGGCGGTTCGTCGCGCCGTGGCACCGCGGGGCCGCGGAGGAGCTCGGGCTGACGACCGCCGAGCTCGCGCTGCTGCTGCAGGGCTGCGAGTGGGTCGGCGTGACCCGGCTCAGCCCGTCCGCGTGGACGCCGACGGGGTGAACTGATGTTCCGGATTGCATTGGGCGGCGATCGGGGCGACAGAACGCAGCCATCGCCGTGTGTCCCTTCGACGACGACAACGATCTGACCTCGCTCAAGCCCAAGGCGATCTCGCTGTGGCACGCGCACCAGTCCGTGCTTTCCGAGCGCGACGCGCTCGCGCAGAAGGTGAAGGACCTCGAGGCGCAGGTCGCCAAGAAGAATCGCGCGCTCTTTGGGCCGAAGTCCGAGCGATCGAAGCCGAGTGAGTCCGCGGCGACCGGGGCCCCCGCCGCGATCGAGACGCCCACGGCGGGCGACGTGGCCACCGAATCAAGCGAGCCCAACAAGCGCGGTCGAGGAAACACGCGTCGCCCGCAGCCCCGCCTGCGCATGGAGCAGGTCGTTCACGAGCTGTCCGCGGACGAGCTGACGTGCGAGGAGTGCGGCGGGACCTTCGAGTTGTTCGAGGGGCAGAACGAAGAGAGCACGGAGATCGACGTGATCCGGCGCGAGTTCGTGCAGCGCAAGCACGTGCGCCGGAAGTACCGCTGCCGCTGCGGCGCCTGCCCTCGCACCGCGAAGGGACCGCTGAAGTTGAAGGAGGGCAACCTGTACTCCGTGGCCTTCGGCGCGCACGTGGCCGCGGCGAAGTACGACCAGCATCAGCCGCTCGAGCGACAGGCGCGGGTGATGCAGAGCGAGGGGCTGAACATCGACAGCCAGACGCTGTGGGATCAGACGGACTCGGTCGCGTTCTGGAGCATTGGCGCCTACCGCAAGATCACGGCGCAGGTGCTGAGCGCGCCGGTGGTGGGCGCGGACGAGACGCAGTGGCGCTTGATGGACACTCGTTCCAACGCCAAGGAGCCGACGTCGCGATGGTGGGTGTGGGCGGTGCGGTCGCCGGCGGCGGTCGTCTATCACCTCGACGAACACCGCTCGAAGGATGCCGCGGCGACGCTTCTGCGCGGCTACGAAGGCGTGGTGATGTGCGACGGTTACGGGGCGTACTTGTCGTTGGCGGCGCAGTTCGCGTCGATCAAGCTCGCGCACTGTTGGTCGCATATTCGTCGGGAGTTTCACGCGATCGAGGCGTCGACCGCCGGAGCGAGCGGCGGGATGCTCGCGCTGATCGACGAGCTGTTCGCGATCGATCGCGAGGCACGGACGCTCGGGGAGGCGCTGCTCGCGCAGGCGCAGCGCGATGAGGACCGAGCGCTCGCGGAGGCTGGAGCGAGCGCGATGCTCCTCCACGCGCGATCGACACGCGCGGCGCCGTTGCTCGATCGGATCGCGTCGCGGGCGCTCGAACTCGGGCTGAGCCAGCCGCGCGAAAACGCGCTGTACACAGCGTGCGCGAAGATGGCGCGGCAGTGGGAGGGGCTGGTGCGGTTCGTCGGGGACGGGCGGATTCCGCTGCACAACAACGACACCGAGCAGAGCCAACGGGCGCCGGTTCTGGGCCGTAAGAACCATCAGGGATCACGCTCGGAGCGAGGCACGCGTGTGAGTGCGATCCTGTACACGCTGGTGGAGAGCGCGAAGCTCGCGAAGGTGGATCCGGAGCGGTACCTCCTGCTGTGTGTTCGGAGGGCGCTGAGGAAAAAGCCTCCGGTCACGCCGAGCGAAGTGACCGCGGCGATGCTCGTGGACGACTGCGAGCTGAGCGAGGACCAAGCGAGCGCGGCGCTCGGAGGGTAACGAGGACGACCACGGCGCACGGGGGAGTGGGTTCACGCGGGCGACGCAGGTCGCTAAGGCGGGCGGCGTGCATTGGGAGAACGCAGGCGCGTCGGGAGGGCGCCGCTGGTCAACGCGTGAGAAATCGCGGACGAGCGCGCGCGTGGCAGAGAGCGAGCACCGTGCGAAGACGGGGGCCGGCGAGGAGGTACGATGCAGCCGACGCCAGTGGGGGCAGCGCCCGGACAGCGATGACGACGCGGTCGAAGATCCTCCGCCGAATTCGCACAAAATGCCAGAACGTGCGGCCGCTCGCTGCCTAGAGCGTCTCCCTAAATGTTTTGTGATAAAATCCGCAGTGCCGAAACCAAGCG
>JBAXJZ010000647.1:0-2320 GCA_037137595.1 Burkholderiales bacterium
GCCGATCCCGGTCCGCTACCCGCTGGTCGAGGCGCTGACCGGCGTGCTCGCCGGCTGCGCCGTCGCCGCCTACGGCCCCACCGCGGCCGGCCTGGGCGCGATGCTGCTGGTCTTCTTCCTGGTCGCGCTCGCCTTCATCGACCTCGACACCCAGCTGCTGCCCGACGACCTCACGCTGCCGCTGCTGTGGCTCGGCCTCGGATTCAACCTCGCGGGCACCTTCGTCCCGATCGCCGACGCGGTGGTCGGCGCGATGGCCGGCTATGGCATCCTCTGGTCGATCTACTGGCTCTTCAAGCTCGTCACCGGCAAGGAAGGCATGGGCTACGGCGACTTCAAGCTGCTCGGCGCGCTCGGCGCGTGGTTCGGCTGGCAGGCCCTGCCCTCGATCATCCTGCTCGCGTCGGTGGTGGGCGCGGTGGTCGGCCTCTCGATGATCGTGTTCGCCCGGCACAAGCGCGAGGTGCCGATCCCGTTCGGCCCCTACCTCGCCGGCGCCGGCCTGCTCGCGCTGTTCTTCGCGCGGCCGCTGGGCGCGCTCTTCGGCCTTGCCTGAGCCCGCCGTGCGCCGGGTCCCGGTGATCGGCCTCACCGGCGGCATCGGCAGCGGCAAGAGCACCGTCGCCGACCGCCTCGTCGAGCGCGGCGCGGCCCTGGTCGACACCGACGCGATCGCCCACGCGCTCACCGCCCCCGGCGGCGACGCGATCCCCGCGATCCGCGAGGCCTTCGGCGACGGCGTCATCGCGGTCGACGGCCGGATGGACCGCGCCGCGATGCGCGCGCTCGCGTTCTCCGATCCCGGCGCGCGCAGGCGGCTCGAGGCCATCCTCCACCCGATGATCCGCGCGCGCACGCAGTCCGGCATCGACGATGCGGTGCGCGCCGGCGCCCCGTACGTGATCGTCGCGGTGCCGCTGCTGGTGGAGTCGGGCGACTGGCGGGGCCGCTACGACCGCGTGCTCGTCGTCGACTGCCCGCCCGAGGTGCAGGTCGAGCGCGTGATGAGGCGCAGCGGTCTCGAGCGCGCCCAGGTCGAGGCGATCCTCGCGGCGCAGGCGAGCCGCGCGCAGCGTCTCGCCGCGGCCGACGACGTCGTCGACAACGGCGGCGCGCCCGAGGCGCTCGACGGCCAGGTCGCGACGCTCCATGCGAGCTATGCCGGTTTGTCAAGGTCCGGCGAATGATTCAGAATGGGTCGTCCGCACCGTCCGACCGGCACTCGACCGTTTCCGCGTTGACTCTCTACGAATACCCGCTCAACGAACGGATCCGGACGCTTCTCAGGCTCGAGGACCTGTTCACGCGATTCGACCATTTCGCGACGCAGGCCGGCCCGCTCGAGAACCACGTCGCGCTGACCACGCTCTTCGAGATCCTCGAAGTCGCGTCGCGCGCGGACCTGAAGTCGGACCTCCTGCAGGAACTCGAGCGTCAGCGCCAGACGCTGCTCGCGTTCCGCGACAACCCCAACGTCTCGCTCGAGGCGCTCGAGGCCGTGCTGGCCGACATCGACGGCGCCGCGCAGCAGCTGAACTCGGCCGCGGGCAAGACCGGCCAGCACCTGCGCGACAACGAGTGGCTGATGAGCATCCGCAGCCGCGCGATCATCGCCGGCGGCACCTGCGAGTTCGACCTGCCCTCGTACCACGCGTGGCTGAACCGGCCGCCCGAGGCGCGGCTGAAGGACATCGGCACCTGGTCGGCGCCGTTCCGCGCGCTGCGCGACGCGCTGGTGATCGTGCTGCGGCTGCTGCGCGAGTCCGCGCACGGCTCGATCGTCACCACCCACCAGGGCAGCTACCAGCAGACGCTGGGCGGCAAGGTCTACCAGATGCTGCAGATCCGCGTGGACCCCGCCAGCGGCGCGATCCCCGAGATCTCGGCGAACAAGTACATGCTCTGGATCCGCTTCACCTCGCAGGACGGCGACCTGCGGCCCAAGCCCTTCGAAGGCAACGTCGAGTTCGAGCTCGCGCTCTGCAACCTCTGACGCCATGACGGCGATCGTCGACTGCCCCGTCTGCGGCCGCAAGACCGAGTTCTCGTCCGCCAACCGCTGGCGTCCGTTCTGCTCGGAGCGCTGCAAGCTGATCGACCTCGGCCAGTGGGCCACCAACGGCTACGTGATCCCCGGCGACGCACCCGATCCCGAGGACCCGGCCGGCGGCGCGCCGCCCGCGCGGCGCGACTGAGGCGCCCCGCGCCGGATCAGCGCCAGGCGGCGCGCATCGCCGCCACGCCGTGGGCACCCGCGGCCTCGGCGGCCGCCAGATCGCCGGCCCCCAGCCCGCCCAGCGCGTAGACCGGCAGCGGCGTC
>JBAXJZ010000648.1:0-2314 GCA_037137595.1 Burkholderiales bacterium
CCGCGCGCTCCTGCGCTTCTTCCTCGAGCGAAACGAGGCGGCGCACCACGAGCCGCTCTTCGCGCACTTCGAGCTGGTGCCCGACCGGCTGCCAGACGGGCTGAAGGACCTGATCGTGCGCTTTCCGTCGGGCGCGCTGCAGTTCGAGATCGGCATCCAGACCTGGAACCCCGAGGTGCAGGCGCGGATCTCGCGCCGGCAGGATGACGCGCGTGCGGAGGAGAACCTGCGCTGGCTGCGCGCGAACACCCAGGCCCACCTGCACGTGGACCTGATCGCCGGGCTGCCGGGTGAGGACCTCGCGAGCTTCGGCGCGGGCTTCGACCGGCTGTGGGCACTCGGGCCGCACGAGATCCAGGTGGGGATCCTGAAGCGGCTGCGCGGCGCGCCGATCGCGCGGCACACCGAGGCCTTCGGGCTGCGCTTCGCCGAGCGCGCGCCCTACGAGGTGATCGAGACGGCCGCGCTGCCGGCCGCCGAGGTCGCGCGGATCGCGCGTTTCGCCCGCTACTGGGATCTCGTCGGCAACTCGGGGCGTTTCGCGCGCTCGCTGCCGGCGCTGCTCGGCGACTCGCCGTTCGCGCGCTTCATGGCGTTCTCGGACGCGCTGTGGGCGCGGCTGGGGTCGACCCATGCGATCGCCGCCGAGACGCTCGCCGACGCGCTGCGCGACTGGCTCGCCGGCGCGGGCGGCCTCGACGCGGACGAGGCCCGCGCGCGCGTGGCCGAAGACTACGCGGCGAGCGGCGCACGCGGCCGGCCGGCCTTCCTGGACCGCGGCCTGCCCGGCGGCACGCGGGCCGCGGCGTTCAGGCAGGACCGGCACGCGGCGCGGGTGACGGCCGACGTGCCGGACGCCCCGAACTGACGCGCACGCGCCCGACGCACCGGGCCCTGGCCTTCGCGCGCCGGGCCCCAGCCTTCGCGCACCGGGCTCAGGCCGTGGCCGTCGCGCCGCGCCTGAGCTCGTCGAACGACACGATCCGCCCCGCGATCGCGCTCGCCGCGACGGTCGGCGGACTGGCGAGCCAGACCTGGCCCGGCCCCGATCGGCCGGGAAAGTTGCGGTTGATCGCGCTGACCGTGACCTGGTCGCGGCGCTCGGACGAGCCCGGCCCGCAGTTCGCGCAGGCGCCGCAGGACGGCATCAGGATCTCGGCGCCCACGCGCTCGAAGGCCTGCAGGTAGCCGCGCTCGATGCAGTAGTCGCGCACGGCGGCCGTGCCGAACTGCAGGTAGAGCGTGGTGCCTTCGGCCACGCGCAGACCGCGCTCGGCCGCCCAGGACAGCACCGCGTGGTAGAGGTCGAAGTCCTCGCGCTTGCCCGCGGTGCACGAGCCGCCGTAGGCGATGTCCACGCGGACCGGCGCCTCGAGCGACGCGAGCGGCACGCCGTTGCCGGGGTCGCCGGGTCGCGCGACCATCGGCGACAGCGCGGACACGTCGAGGCTGAAGGTCTCGACGTAACGCGCGCCCGGATCGCTGCACATCCACGGCTCGAGCCTCGCCTCGACGCCGCGGCGCTCGCGCAGGAAGCGCAGCGTCTCGGCGTCCGGCTCGACGAGACCGGTGAAGCCGCCGAGCTCGGCGGTCATGTTGGTGAGGGTGGCGCGTTCGTCGGTCGACATCGCGGCGATCGCCGGCCCGCCGAACTCGAAGACCCGGCCCACGCCCGCGCCCGCGCGGATCCGCGGCAGCGCGAGCAGGTGCAGCACGACGTCCTTCGCGGTCACGCCCGCGGGGCGCTCGCCCGCGAGGTCCACGCGCAGCACCTCGGGCATCGTGAAGCGCACCTCGCCGGTCACGAAGGCGTTCGCGATGTCGGTGGTGCCCACGCCGAAGGCCACGCAGCCGAGTGCGCCGCTGTGCGGGGTGTGGGAGTCGGTGCCCGCGATCAGCTCGCCGGGGCAGGCGTAGCGCTCGGCCATCATCGCGTGCGAGATGCCCTCCGAGCCCTCGCTGTCGGGCAGCCAGCCGTGGTCGCGCAGGCCGTGCCGCGCGACGAAGCCGCGGTGCGCGCGCGACAGCTCGCCCACCCCCTGCATCAGGCCGCCGCCGACGTGCGCCGGGCTGCGGTGCGCGAGCGAGAGGTGGTCCTCGAAGCAGACGATGGAGGCCGGATCGTGCAGCGCGAGCCGCTCGCCGAAGGCCTCGTCGAGCAGGCCGGCGCACAGGCCGGTGTAGTACTCGTGGATGAAGCGGCGGTCCGCGCGGACGAAGCCGCCCTCGCCCGGCGCGGGTACGCGGCCGTCGGCGGTGTGGCGGGCGACGATCTTCTCGAAGAGGGTCAGCGGGCGGCCGGCGTCGGCGGCGG
>JBAXJZ010000649.1:0-2310 GCA_037137595.1 Burkholderiales bacterium
CGCAGGGGATCTCGGTCCTCATCAGCGAGACGGGTCTCGTCAACGTCGATTTCGCTGACGTGCGCACCGTCATGGAGCGCGGTGGGTCGGCGCTGATGGGCACGGGGATCGGGCGCGGTGAGAACCGCGCGCTGGAAGCGGCGCAGCAGGCGATCGCCTCGCCATTGCTGGACAACGTCTCCATCACTGGCGCGTCCGGTGTGCTGGTGAACATCACCGGCGGCGAAGACCTCACGCTCGGCGAAGTGCATCAGATCAACGAGATCGTGCACGACGCCGTGGGCGACGACGCCGAAATCATCTTCGGCGCGGTGCATGAGCCGGCGATGGCCGGTGAGATCCGCGTGACCGTCATCGCGACCGGCTTCGATCGGCAGCGTGGTGTGGCCGGTGGCGCAGCACCTGGTGTGGCACCTGCGATGGGGACCCCGGGGGGCACGCATGCGCCGATCTCCACGCATCCGGGACGCCCAGCCGCGCCCGCGCCATCCGCCTCGCCGCGTCCGCCCGCCGTGCTGCCGTTCCCGGCGCCCGGTGAGCGTCCCGTGCGTCCGGTCGGTGCGCCGCCGGCGGTGACGCCGCTCCGTCCGGCCCGTCCGGCGGCCAGCAGCGAGCTCGATGACATGGAGATTCCGACGTTCATTCGGAGACAAATGGATTGAAGCGGTCGCTGCTGACGCTGATCCTGGCGGTCGTTGCATTGACGGCCGGGGTCGCGCTCATCATCCGTGGACCCGCAGTCCAGATCCACCCCGCGGCGAGCGTGCTCGACGCGGGGTCTCGTGCTTCCATGGCTGCGCGCTGGCGCACACGGGTCGACACCGTCCGGCGGGGCGAGCCGTTGCTCGCCGTGCTGCAGCGGGCCGGCGTGGGGCGTGAGGATGCCGCCAAAGCACTGCAGTCGGCGCCGGGGTTTGATGCACGCCGAGTGCAGCCCGGGACCATGATCACGACGCGACGCAACGCCGATTCGACCACCTCCGAAATCGTGTTGCAGCTCGGCATTGATCGCTGGCTGCACTTGAACCGCTCCGCACCGAATGTCTGGGCCGGCACCGAAGAGCGCCTCGCGTGGACCACCGATACCGTGGCCCTCGCCGCCACCGTGCGGAGCACCCTCACCGAAGCGATTGCGCGATCGGCTGCCGTCTTTCCGGCCGGGGTGCGCACCGAGGTCGCGTACGCCATTGCCGACATCCTGGAGTATCGCGTCGACCTGACGCGCGACTTGCAGGTCGGGGACACCATTCGCGTCCTGCTCGAACGGCAGCGTGCGCCCAACGGGCTTGTACGGCCGGGGAGCATCCTCGCGGCCCGACTCACGGTGGATGGCCGCCGCGTCGAAGCGATCCGCTTCACGGGCCGTGCGGCCCGCGCGCAATACTTTGATGCCGACGGCAAATCGATGCGGGCCGCGTTCCTGCGGGCCCCACTGGCCTTCCGCCGGATTTCGAGCGTGTTCGGGCTCCGGAAGCATCCGATTCTCGGCATCTGGCGAGCCCATCAGGGCACCGATTATTCCGCCGCCTCCGGTACCCCGGTCCGCGCGCTCGGCGATGGGACCGTGATTTATGCCGGCTGGAAGGGCGGGTATGGTCGCGTTGTGGAAATTCGGCATCGCAACGGATTTGTGACACGGTATGGGCACCTGCGCGGGTTCGGCGCGGGGATCCGCGCCGGCGCGTCGGTCGCAATTTCCCGCACCATCGGCTTTGTGGGCGCCTCCGGCCTCGCGACCGCGCCGCACCTGCATTTCGAGGTCCTCGTCGGTGGGAAGCATCGGGATCCCCGGGTCGCCCTGCGCAGTGTCACGGGGGAGCCGCTCGCCGGCGACGACCGGCCGGCCTTTACCGCGCTCCGGTCGCGGCTCTTCGCCCGACTGGACAGCGTGGCCACCGGTGGGGCGTTTGTGGCGCAGCAGCCTGCGCCGACCGTCCCGCGCGAGCCCGCGCGTCGCGGTGCCGACAACTGACGCCGGCCAGTGACGCGCCGACGATGACGGACCGGACATGATCGCCTGGGGACTGGCGCTCCTCCTCGGTCTCGCCGCCGCGTGGATCGGCTACGGGGCCTGGATCGCGGATCGCCAGCTCCGGCGGCAGGCGCTCCTGCTGGGCACGTTGCGCACTGTGGCGGTGGCCCTCATCGCCGCGCTCCTCCTCGCCGCGCCGCTCGCCGCCCCCCGTCAGGCCGCCCCCCTCGTCGCCATCGACGTCTCAGCCAGCTGGCGCCGCGCCGCCGGTGAGGAATCCTCCGCCGTACGCGCCATTCGGACCCAGTGGACCCGTGCCGCGCAGGCCGCGGGGAACG
>JBAXJZ010000650.1:0-2292 GCA_037137595.1 Burkholderiales bacterium
GCAATGAGCGACGACGCCGGCAAGCAGCCCAAGGTGCTGATCGAGGTCCGCGGACTGGTCAAGCACTTCCCCCTGAAGGGCAAGAAGGCCGACGACGGCCGGCCGGCCGTGGTCCGCGCGGTCGACGGGATCGACTTCACCGTCCGCGAACGCGAGACCCTCGGCGTGGTCGGCGAGTCCGGCTGCGGCAAGAGCACCGCGGCGCGGCTGCTGATGCGGCTGCTCGACCCGAATGCCGGCGAGATCATCTTCGACGGCAAGACGGTGGGCGGGCGCGATCTGCCGCTCAAGGAGTACCGCCGCCAGGTGCAGATGGTGTTCCAGGACAGCTATTCGTCGCTGAACCCGCGCCTCACCATCGAGGACTCGATCGCGTTCGGCCCGCGGGTGCACGGCGTGCCGGCGCGCGAGGCGGTGGAGCGCGCCCGCGACCTGCTGGCGCGCGTGGGCCTGGAGCCCCGGCGCTTCGCCGAGCGGTATCCGCACGAGCTGTCCGGCGGCCAGCGCCAGAGGGTGAACATCGCGCGGGCGCTCGCGCTGCAGCCGCGGGTGGTGATCCTCGACGAATCCACGTCGGCGCTCGACAAGTCGGTCGAGGCGCAGGTGCTGAACCTGCTGCTCGACCTGAAGGAGGCCTTCGGCCTGACCTACGTCTTCATCGGCCACGACCTGCACGTGGTCCGCTACGTGTCGGACCGGGTGATGGTGATGTACCTCGGCCAGGTCGCCGAGCTCGGACCGGGCGAGGCGCTGTTCTCCGATCCGCTGCATCCGTACACGCGCGCGCTGACCGCGTCGATGCCGACGATGGACCCGGACCGTCGCACGATGGAGGCGCCGCTTGCCGGCGATCCGCCGAACCCGATCAACCCGCCCTCGGGCTGCCGCTTCCACACCCGCTGCGCGTCGGCCGAGCGCGTCTGCTCGCAACGCGTGCCGACGCTGTCCTCGCATGTCACGCCGCATGCGGTCGCCTGCCTGATGCACGAGCCCGAGTCCGGCCATTCGGCCGCGCCCGGCGCGAGGGAGGCCGCATGAGCGCGCTCCCGAAGGCGGCGCCGGCCGTCGATCCGGTCGTCAGCGTCCGCGACCTGCGGGTCGCGTTCGGCACCGGACCGAAGCCGGTCCGTGCGGTGAACGGCGTGGACCTCGACGTCGCCCGCGGCGAGACGGTCGCGCTGATCGGCGAGTCCGGCTCGGGCAAGAGCGTGACGCTGCGGGCGCTGCTGCGCCTGCATCCGGCGCGCAGCACGCGGATCGACGGCTCGATCCGCGTCGCCGGGCACGACGTGCTGTCGCTCGGCACCCGGGCCCTGGCCGACTACCGCGGCCGTGTCGCGTCGATGATCTTCCAGGAACCGCTGCTGGCGCTCGATCCGGTCTACACCGTGGGGCGCCAGATCATCGAGTCGATCCGGCGCCACGAGCCCGTGTCGGAGGGCGAGGCCCGGCGCCGCGCGCTCGAGCTGTTCGAGCGCGTGCGCATTCCCAGCCCGGAGCGGCGGCTCGATGCGTACCCCCACGAGATGAGCGGCGGCATGCGTCAGCGCGCGATGATCGCGCTCGCGCTCGCCTGCCGGCCTCAGGTGCTGCTCGCCGACGAGCCCACCACCGCGCTCGACGCGACGGTGCAGATCCAGATCCTGCTGCTGCTGCGCGAACTGCAGCGCGACCTCGGGCTGTCCATCGTCTTCGTCACGCACGACATCGGCGCCGCGGTCGAGGTCGCGGACCGGTTCGCGGTGATGTACGCGGGCCGGATCGTCGAGCAGGCGCCTGTGCACACGATCGTGCGGGCGCCGCGCCATCCGTACACGCTCGCGCTGCTGCAGGGGCGGGCCGGCGGCCACGCGCTCGCGCGCGGCACCCGGCTCAAGACCATCGCGGGCTCGCCCCCCGATCTCGCCAACCTGCCGGTGGGGTGCGCGTTCGCCGAGCGCTGCGGCTACGCGCAGGAGGCGTGCCGCGCGGCGCAGCCGGACGCGGTCGCGATCGGGCCGGATCACGCGGCCCGGTGCCTGCGGACCGACGCCACGCGCCTCGAGGGCTGACGCGGCGCTTGACCTTCCCATCGGGGCAGGGCGCATCGTGGGGTCTCACCCCTGCGATGGAGCCCTGACATGCCGAGCTACGAGATTCCGGACATGACCTGCGGCGGCTGCGTCCGCGCGATCCGCGCGGCGGTCGCGCGGGTCGCGCCCTCGGCGTCGCTCGAGGTCGATCTCGCGACGCGGCGCGTCTCTGTCGAGGGCGAGGCGGACGCCGCGGCCGCGGCGGCGGCGGTCGCCGCCG
>JBAXJZ010000651.1:0-2288 GCA_037137595.1 Burkholderiales bacterium
CGGCGTCTTCATCCTCGCTTTCGTCTGCGTGGTGGTGGGCGGCTCGCTGGTGCTGTTCGCGCTGCGCGGGCCGGGCATCACCGGCAACGTCGCCCCGGTGGCCTTCTCGGCGAGCTCGCGCGAGGGCTACCTGCTCGCGAACAACGTGCTGATGGCCACCGCCGCCGGCTCGGTGCTGCTCGGCACGATGTACCCGCTGGTGCTCGACACGCTCGAGCTCGGCAAGATCTCGGTCGGCCCGCCCTACTTCGAGGCGGTCTTCTTCCCGGTGATGGCGCCGGCCGCGTTCCTGATGGGCATCGGCCCGATCGCGCGCTGGCGCGACGCGCCGCTGCCCGAGCTCGCGGTGCGGCTGAAGTGGGCATTCGGCATCGCGGTCGCGGCGACGGTCCTCGTCGCGCTGACCTCGGGCCGCTTCGGCGGCGAGGCGGGCGGCTCGGTGTTCGGCGCGGTGGCCTTCGCGTCCGGCGTCTTCCTCGGACTGTGGCTGATCGCCGCGAGCCTCGTCGCGATCCACGACCGCGCGTCGCAGGTCAAGGCGCCCGGCTGGGGCGCGCGGCTGCGGGCACTGCCCGGCGGCTTCTGGGGCATGATCCTCGCGCACGCGGGCGTCGGCGTGTTCTGCATCGGCGTGGCCTGCGTGAAGACGCTCGAGGTCGAGATCGACGCGGCGCTCGGCCCGGGCCAGGTGGTGAAGGTCCGCGACTACGAGCTGCGCCTGACCGACCTCGCCGAGGTCTCGGGCCCGAACTACCGCGCGATGCGCGCGCGCGTGCAGGTTTCGAAGGACGGCCGCGCCCTCTTCGACCTGCTGCCCGAGAAGCGGTTCTACAAGACGACGCAGATGGTGATGACCGAGGCGGCGATCGACTCCGGCCTCACGCGCGACCTGTACGTGTCGCTGGGCGAGCAGCTGCCCGACGGCCGCTGGACGGTGAAGACCTGGGTCAAGCCCTTCGTCGACTGGATCTGGGCCGGCTGCTTCATGATGGCGATCGGCGGCTTCGTCGCGATCTCCGATCGCCGCTACCGCGCGGCCCGAACCGCGGCCGCCACGCGCGGCGCGACCGCCGCCGCGTGACGGAGCCCGGGCCGCGATGCGCACGCTGAAGTACCTGATCCCGGCGGTCCTGTTCGTCGTGCTCGCGGCCTTCCTGCTGCGCGGGCTCTCGAAGGACCCGCGCGAGATCCCGTCGCCCCTGATCGGCAAGCCCGCGCCGGCGTTCACGCTGCCGCTGCTCGAGCGCCCCGCCGAGACCTGGCAGCCGCAGGCGATGGCGGGCAAGGTCTGGCTGCTCAACGTCTTCGCGTCGTGGTGCGTGCCCTGCCTGGTCGAGCACCCCGAGCTGCTGAAGCTGCAGAGGCAGGGCGTGCTGCCGATCGTCGGCTTCAACTACAAGGACGAGCCGGGCGCGGCCACCGGCTGGCTCGCCAGGCACGGCAACCCGTACGCGGTGATCGTCGCCGATCGCCCCGGCTCGGCGGCGCTCGACTACGGCGTCTACGGCGTGCCCGAGACCTTCCTCGTCGACAAGGCCGGCACGATCCGCTTCAAGCACGTCGGGCCGCTGACGCCCGAGGTGATCGCCGCCAAGCTGCTGCCGATGGTCCGGGAGCTGTCGAAGTGAGGGTCGGTGCATGCGGGTGCCGGGCCTCGGCCGCAGCGCGCGTCATGGCGCGCCTGCGGGCGGCGCTCGCCGCGGCGGCGCTGGTCCTCCTCGCGGTCGCCGGGCCGTGGCTCGCGCCGGGCCCCGCCGTCGCGCAGTCCGCGCCCGCACCTTCGGGCGTGCCGCCCGAGCAGGCCGAGCAGCTGCTGCGCAGCGAGCGTTTCCGTCATCTCGCGACCGAACTGCGCTGCCTGGTCTGCCAGAACCAGACGCTCGCCGACTCCAACGCCGACCTGGCCGTGGACCTTCGCAACGAGGTGCTGCGGCAGATGGCCTCGGGCAAGGACGACGCGCAGATCAAGGCGCACCTGGTCGACCGCTACGGCGAGTTCGTGCTCTACCGGCCGGTGCTGTCGGCGCGCAACCTCGCGCTCTGGGGCGGTCCCGCGGTGCTGCTCGCGATCGGCGCCATGGTGATCTGGCGGATGAGCCGGCGGCCGTCGGCGGCGGCCGCGTCGCCGGCGCCGACCGACCTCGACGCGCGGCTGGCGCGGGTGGACCGGCTGCTCGACGACGAGCCCGGCCCGCGCTGACGCGGTCCGCTCAGCGCCCGGTCGCGATCCTGAAGAGCCCGTGCGCCGCACAGTCGGCGTCGGCGCGCACGACGGCCGCGGGCAGGCG
>JBAXJZ010000652.1:0-2271 GCA_037137595.1 Burkholderiales bacterium
TCTCCACCGTCACGAGGGTCACGCGGCCGTCGTCGTGGACCACCTCGGTGTCGATCGTGGCGCTGGCGCGGCCCGCGCCGATCGCGTCCACCAGCTGCCGGAAGCGCTCGAGCAGGCGCGCCCGGCGGAGCTCGCCGAAGCGCGTCACCTCGCCGTCGGCCGCGCTCGGCTCGCGGTGCAGGATCGCGAACCGCCGGACCTGCGAGGCCGCGTGCGCCGGGTCCTGCGCGAGTTCCGCGTTGGTGCGGCCGACCTGCTCGGCGATCAGCTCGCCGACCTGGGCCAGCGCGGCGAGCTCGCCGTAGCCGCTGTACGCGAGCTCCCGCCGGTCCGCCCAGCGCGCGGTGGTGACCGGGTCCACGACGACGAGCGCGCAGGCGCCCGCGCCGGTCGAGAACGTCGCCACCTCGCGGATGTAGGGCGAGGCCTTCAGCGCGGCCTCGACGCGCGAGGGCGCGAAGGTCGAGCCGTTGGCGAAGGTCTCCAGCTCGCTCAGGCGTCCGAGGATCCGCAGCCGACCGTCTTCGCCGAGAGAGCCGGCGTCGCCGGTGCGAAGCCAGCCGGCCTCGTCGCGCGAGCGGCCGGTGGCATCGGGGTCGCCGCGGTACTCGAGGAAGGCCCCCGGCGAGCGCACCAGCAGTTCGCGCTGCGCGGTGAACCGCAGCTCGACGCCGGGCGTCGGCACGCCGACGCTGCCCGCGTCGACGGCGCCGTCCGCCTGCGCGGCGACCAGGAAGCCGGCCTCCGCAGTGCCGTACATGCACTTCAGGTTCACGCCGATCGAACGGAAGAAGCCGAGCAGCTCGGCGTCGACCGCGTCGCCGGTGGTCCACGCCACGCGCACGCGGGCGAGTCCCAGCACGTCGCGCAGCGGCCCGAGGATGAGTGCGTCGGACGCGGCCCAGGCGAGGCCGTCGCCGGCCGACAGCGCCGCGCCGGCCAGCCGGCGCTCGCCGATCCGCTTCGCCGTCGCCATGCAGCGCGCGTGCAGCGCCCGCTTCAGCCGGCCCGCGTCCTCCATCCGCAGCGTCACCGACGCGGCGAGGGTGCGCAGCAGCCGGGGCGTCGCGAAGAACCAGGTGGGACCGATCTCGCGCAGGTCCGCGAGCACGGTCTCGGACGACTCCGGGCAGGCCACGCAGTAGCCGGCGACCAGGGCCTGCGCGTAGCCGAACAGGTGCTGCCCGATCCATGCCGGCGGCAGATAGGCCAGCGCCACGTCGGCCGCGGTCAGCCGCTCGAGCGCGACGCCGGCGGCGGCCCGCTCGCCGAGGGACGCGTGCGTGTGGACGACGGCGCGCGGCCGGCCGCTCGCGTCGGTCGTGCAGAAGATCGCGGCCGGCTCCTCGGCGCGACCCCGGTCGATCTCGGCCTGGACGGCGGCGGCATCGACGGTCTTGCCGCCCGCGATCAGCGCATCGTAGGCGACGAGCTGCGGCTGCGCGTAGTGGCGCATGCCGCGGTCCTCGTCGAACACGATGCGGCGGATCGACGGCACCCGCGGCAGCAGGGACAGCAGCTTGTCGACCTGCTCCTGGTCCTGCGCGAAGACGTGGGTCGGCTCGATCGCCGCCAGTTGCGCGGCCAGTTCGTCCGCCGGCGAGTCGACGTGCAGCGGCGCCACCACCGCGCCCAGGCACTGCGCGGCGGCCATCGTCGCGACCAGCCGGGGCCGGTTCTCCGCCACCAGCGCGAGCCGATCACCGCGCCGCAGCCCGTCGGCGGACAGGCCCGAGGCGAGCGCTCGCACCTCGTCGCCGAGCATCGCCCAGGTCGTCGTCTTCCAGATGCCGCGGCGCTTGACGCGGATCGCCGGACGGTCACCGCGTTCGCGGGCCTGCCGGAACAGCAGCACCGGGAACGTGTCCCGGCGGGAGGAGTCCGTGGTCATGGGGCTCTCTTGCGTGAGCGATCGGAGGATGGGCGGAACGGGAGGATGGACGTGCCCGACCACGGGTCCGCCGCGATCTGCTCGCCGGACCCCAGGTCTCCACCGGTCTCGAATCGTCGTTCTCTGGGTGCGGCGCGAGTATCGGCGCACTCGTGAGTAAACCGTGAAAAGACCTGACAACCGAGTAAGAATCAAGGGATTGCTTGCTCACCCGGGTGGGTTCAGGTGACGCGCGAGCGTGCGCGCCTTCCCCGGAAGGGGCTGCGTTCGGGCATCGGGCGCGGGCCTCGCCGCGCAGGCCGGGGTAAGCCGCCGGCGTCGCCCGCCAGCGCGCGGCGCCAGGCGCGGAACTGGTTGCGGATCAGCCGCTCGTCGGTACC
>JBAXJZ010000653.1:0-2268 GCA_037137595.1 Burkholderiales bacterium
CCGTGTCGGGCACTCGGCCTTCCACCGTCGTCACCATCTCGGGCGAGGTGCCCCAGGTGACCATCGGACGCACCTCGGCGGCGTCGAGCACGAGCTCGCGGTCGAAGCGCGCGTCCGCGTCGCTCCTCAGGTCGGACCAGGCCTCGACGGCGCGGTCCCAGTGGGCGCCGGTCGGCGCATAGGGCCGGCCGCGCAGGTAGTCGATCGTCCGCGTGTCCACCGCCACCACGCCGACGCGCGCGCCGGCCTCGATCGCGAGGTTGCACAGGGTCATCCGGCCTTCCATCGACAGCGCGGCGATCGCCTCGCCGGCGAACTCGATCGCGAAGCCGGTGGCGCCGCCGGTGCCGATGCGGCCGATCAGGTGCAGGGCGAGGTCCTTGGCGCTCGTGCCTGCCCGCAGCCGCCCGTCCACGCGCACCCGCATCGTCCGCATCGGCGCGATCCGCAGGCACTGCGTGGCCAGCACGTGCTCGACCTCGGAGGTGCCGACGCCGAACGCGAGCGCGGCGAACGCGCCGTGTGTGCTGGTGTGCGAGTCGCCGGCCACCACCGTCATGCCCGGCAGCGTCGCGCCCTGCTCGGGGCCCACCACGTGGATGATCCCCTGCCGCGGGTCGCCGAGGCCGAAGCCGGTGATGCCGAACTCGTCGCAGTTGCGTTCCAGCTGCTCCACCTGCCGCCGCGACAGCGGGTCGGCGATGCCCCGGCTGCGGTCGGTGGTCGGCACGTTGTGGTCGGCGACCGCGATCACGGTCGACGCCCGCCACGGGCGCCGGCCGGCCAGCCGCAGGCCCTCGAAGGCCTGCGGGCTGGTCACCTCGTAGACGAGATGGCGGTCGACGTAGAGCAGCGCCGAGCCGTCGTCGTAGGCCTCGACGACGTGGTTCCGCCAGAGCTTCTCGACGAGCGTGAGCGCGGTCATGCGGCGGCGCCGGCCTTCAGCGCGGCGAGCACGCGGTCCGGCGTGAACGGCACGGTGCGCAGCCGCACGCCGGTCGCGTCGAAGACCGCGTTGCCGATCGCGCCCGGGATCGCGCAGGCGGTGGGCTCGCCGGCGCCCCAGGCGGGCTCGCCCGGCCGGTCGATCAGGTCGACCTCCACCTTCGGCGCCTGGTCGTGCCGCAGGATCGGGTAGCTCTGCCAGTCGACCGAGGTGACCTTCGAGCGGTCCCAGGCCACCTGTTCGATCAGCGTGCGGCCCACCGTCTGGATCACGCCGCCCTCGATCTGGTTGACCGTGCCGTCCGGGTTGATCACCTGGCCGCAGTCGTGCGCCACGCAGACCCGCTCGACGCGGATCTCGCCGCTGCGGCGGTTCACCGCGACCTCGGCCACCGCGGCCACGTAGGTGATCGCGTTGTTGTAGCGCAGGTAGCTGATGCCCCGGCCGCGGACCACGTCGCCCGACGCGGCGGCGCGGCTCGGCCCGACGCGTGTCGTCCAGCCGGCGCGCTGCACGACCTTCTCGATCACCGCGCGGCCGCGCGGGTCCTTCAGGTGCCGCAGCCGGTACTCGGCCGGGTCGGCGCCGGCGGCGAACGCGAGCTCGTCGACGAAGGACTCGTTGGCGAACGAGTTCTCGATCCGGCCCGGGCTGCGCAGGTGCGCGCTGCGGAAGAACGCGCGCTCGACGTGGCGGGTGTGGACCCGCACGTTCGGCAGCGCGTAGCCGATGCCGGAGTTCTGGAACAGGAAGCCCACCCAGTTGCCCGGCTTGGGCAGCCCGGTCTCGGTCGCCGACAGCAGCGGGAAGTCGAGCGGCTTGAACGCGACGATGTGGTTCAGCGCGATCCAGAAGTCGCCGTCCCAGGCGACGACGTTGCCGTTGGCGTCCAGCCCGGCTTCGAAGTCCATCGAGCGCGGCGGGCTCTTGGGCGCGCGCGCGGTCTCGTCGGCGCGCATCCACTGCACGCGCACCGGCCTGCCGATCAGCGTCGCGATCAGCGCGGCGTCGGCGGTCGCGTCCTCGTGGCCGTTGCGGCCGTAGCAGCCCGAGCCCTCGAGGTAGACGAGGCGGATCCTCTCCTTCGGCAGCCCGACGATGGGCGCGAGCTCGTCGACCATCGAGTGCGTGGCCTGCGAGGCGGACCAGCAGGTGAGCTGGCCATCGCGGAACTCGGCGACCGCGCAGGACGGCCCGAGCGACGCGTGGGTCTGCACCGGGAAGTCGTAGCGGGCCTTCACGCGCTTCGGCGCGGCGGCGAGCGCCGCGGCGACGTCGCCGATCTTCTGCGTGTCCTCCTCCTTCGCCACCGGGCGCGTGCG
>JBAXJZ010000654.1:0-2268 GCA_037137595.1 Burkholderiales bacterium
TGTCGAAGCGCTTCGTCCTCGGCCGCGGCCGGCACGCGCCGCGGCTGCACACGGTCGACGGCGTCGACCTGGTGCTCCGCCGCGGCGAGTCGGTCGGGCTGGTGGGCGAGTCCGGCTGCGGCAAGTCGACGCTGTCGCGGCTGCTCGCGCGTCTCCTCGATCCCACCGACGGCACGATCCGCTTCGAGGGCCGCGACGTGGGCGCGGTGCCGGCGCGGGCCTTCGCCGCCTCGCCCGACCGCGCGCGCATCCAGCTGGTGTTCCAGGACGCGACCGACAGCCTCGACCCGCGGCAGACCGCGCGCGCGGCGATCGCCGAGCCGATCGTGCGCCTGCGGCTGCCCGGCGAGGTCGACGCGCGGGTGCGCCGCGTGGCCGACGAGGTCGGGCTGCCGCCCGAGCTGCTCGACCGCTACCCGCACCAGCTCTCGGGCGGGCAGCGTGCGCGCGTCGGCATCGCGCGTGCGCTCGCGCCCGAGCCCTCGCTGCTCGTGCTCGACGAGCCCACCGCCGCGCTCGACGTGTCGGTCCAGGCGGTGGTGCTTCAGCTGCTCGCGCGGCTGCGCCGCGAGCGGAGCCTCACCTACCTCTTCGTCTCGCACGACCTGAACGTGGTGCGCCTGCTCTGCGACCGGGTGGTGGTGATGTACCTCGGCCGCGTGGTGGAGGAGGGGCCGGCCGCGCGCGTGTTCGACGCACCGGCCCACCCCTACACGCGGGCGCTCGTCTCCGCGATCCCGGGCAGCGGCCGCGCGCCTGTGCCGCTGGCCGGCGAGGTCCGCAGCCCGGTGGATCCGGACCCGAACGCCTGCCGCTTCCACGGCCGCTGCCCGGACGGCGATGCCGGCTGCGGCACCGCGATGCCGGTGCTGCGCCCGGTCGCCGGTCCGGCGCCGACCCACCGCGCGGCCTGCCTGAAGCTCGTCGGCTGAGCGCATGGCATCATCGGCCGCCATGAGGACCGAGCGCCCCGCGGCCGTGAACCTGGCGACCCAGGTCTACGAGCGCGTCAAGCAGGACATCTTCGACTTCCGGCTGCTGCCCGGCGACCGGTTCACCGAGACCGAGATCTCCGAGCGCACGCAGGCGTCGCGCACGCCGGTCCGCGAGGCGCTCTACCGGCTCGAGCGCGACGGCTACCTCGAGGTGATGTTCCGTGCCGGCTGGCGCGTGAAGCCCTTCGACTTCCGCCAGTTCGAGGACCTCTACGACCTGCGGATCGTGCTCGAGACGACCGCGGTGCGCCGGCTGTGCGAGGCCGACGAACGCCCCGAGCTGGAGACGCTGCGCCGCGTGTGGACCGTCGCGGCCGACGACCGCGAGACCGAGATGCGGGAGGTGGCGCGGCTCGACGAGGCCTTCCACGCGGCGCTGGTCGCGAGCGCCGGCAACCGCGAGATGTCGCGGGTGCACGCCGAGGTCACCGAGCGGATCCGGATCATCCGGCGACTGGACTTCACCAAGGCGCCGCGGATCGAGGCGACCTACGCCGAGCACGCCAAGATCCTGCGTGCGATCCAGCAGCGGCGCGCCGACCAGGCGGTGCTGCTGCTGCGCACGCACGTCGAGGCCAGCAAGGCCGAGGTGCGCAAGATCACGCTGCACATGCTTCACGAGGCGCGGGCCCGCGCCGAGGGCTGATCCGCCGCCTCCCGATGCCTCGCGCAGGTGCGCGCGGCCGCCCCGCACTCCCCGAGATCCCGCCGGTCCGTGCACCAGCATGGCCACGGACGCGCGGACTCGGCGCATCGCGCCGCCGCGGACCGGCGCTTGCGGGTCGGCACGCATCTTGCAGTTCCCGCTCCGCAATCTTGTATGCATGACGGTATCCCTCGGGAAGAGCGAGGGAACCGACCCCGGTCCGCCACCGGCGCCCACCCCACGCCTCGCCAGGAGTCACGATGTCCGCCACCCGCCGTTCCCTGCTGCGCGCCGCCGGCGCCACCGGCCTGCTGTCCGCCGCCGGCCTCCCGCTGCGCGCCTCCGCCCAGTCGCCGATCACCGTCGGCGTCATCTACGTCGGCCCGCGCGACGACTTCGGCTACAACCAGGCGCAGGCGCAGGCCGCCGCCGGCCTGAAGAAGATCGCCGGCGTGAAGGTCGTCGAGGAGGAGAAGGTCCCCGAGACCGTCGCCGTCCAGAAGACGATGGAGGCGATGATCAACCAGGACAAGGCGACGCTGATCTTCGCGACGTCCTTCGGCTACTTCGACCCGCACATGCTGCGGATGGCCGAGAAGTACCCGAACGTGCGCTTCGCGCACTGCG